>DASUGE010000086.1:0-6046 GCA_036274215.1 Polyangiaceae bacterium
ACACCCGGCGCGGCTTCAAAAGACGCAGGAGCTGGTACCAGTACTCGGCGTCTCCGGGGCCGAAGGAGCCGTTACCGACGTAGAACTCGAGGCGCGAGGTCTTCGAAGCCGGCACGTGCTCGAGCTCGGACGCGAACGACATGCGGCGGAGGAAGTCGAGCTGCTCCGGCACGTTCCAGGTGATTCCGCCGAGCTCCCGCGGGGCGCCCGGCGTCGCGCCGAGATTGAACTGCGGCTCCGTGTAGTGGTCGCGGATCGGGAAGACGCCCATCGCGAGCAGCGCCTCTTTGCAGCGCGGGAAGTTCTGCACGCCGCGCTCGCGAATGACCCGGAGCAACCACGCGCTCGGATACACGAGTGGTGCCATGACCACGTCAGCGACTCGGCTGAGCCCAAGGCGGCGCATGGGCCGTACTCTCGCATGGCGTCGCCCTCGAATCCAAGCGCGCCCGAGCGCCGCGCCGGGGTCGCGAGACGCGCTCGACCGGGTCAGGAAGGCGTGGCTCGGCCGTCGAGCCGCCGGTACCACTCGAGCGCGGTCCGGGTCACGGTCTCGATGCGAAAGCCCTCCGCCGTAGCGCTCGCGCCTGCGGAAGCCCGCGCGAGCGCCTCGGGTGCCCGCATGATGTCGACGATGCGGCGCGCCCAGCGCTCGGGGTCGAACGAGTCTTCGAGCCAGCCATTTCGCTCGGGCTCGATCACGTCGAGCATGCCGGAGTTCGCGGCCCCGAGCGTCGGGCAGCCGCAGGCCATCGCTTCGAGCATGACGATGGGCAGCCCCTCGAGCCGCGACGGCACGACGAGCAGGCTGCTCTGCGCGTAGACCTGCCGAAACTCCGTGTCAGTCAGCGTCGGTCGGATCTCCGTGCGCTCGCGGACACGCGGCGTGAGCGCCGCCGCGACGGTCTCGGCCGGCACGATCGTTCCGGCGATCACGATCTCGAGATCCGGCAGCTCGCCGACGGCGCGGTCGAGGGCCGGGGCGAGCACGTCGACGCCCTTGCGCACGATCCAGGTGCCGGCAAAAAGAAGCTGCCGCGGCTCACGTGTCTCGCGCGCCGGCTGGTAGAAGGTGTCGCCCACCGCGTGCGGGATGCACCGCACCACGTCGGGCGCGACGCCGTAGCGGGAACGGTAGAACTCGGCGTCGCTCTGATTGACGCACCAGATACCGTCCGCGCGCGGGAACGTGGCGCGCGCCGGTACCGCGGCGCGAACCCAACGCAGCAGGTCGCGCGGACGCGTGACGCGGATCGCCCCTTCGTCCGCGGCGTACGACATGACGACGATGCGCGAGCGGATCAGGCCGCTCCGTCGCGCCAGGATCCAGGCGGGCGCACACGGCGTGTGCACGTTGACCACGTCCGGCTGCTCGCGCCGCACGCGCTCGGCGAGCGCGAGGAACGTCTTCGTACCCGGAAGGCGTCCGGGCACGTGCTCAGCGAAGACCCCCGTGATGTCCTCGGTGAAGAACGTCGTGGCCTGCTCCCCGAGCCGGCGCAGCCCTTCGGCGTGCAGCTCCATGTGCCGCCGCATGCCCCCGGGGACCGACCGACTCACGTCGGCCAGGATCCAGACGTTCACGATCGGCCCGGATTTTCCACGTCGAAGCGTGGATCGCAGAAGAAGCCTTGGCCGGGACGCTGGGCGTTCTGCGTCCGGTACTGCTGGCGGTAGCGCAGGATGTCCGGCATGCGCCGCAAGGTGAGCAGCATCGCGTCGATGTCGAGCCCGGCATCCTGCCAGCGACGGCTGACAACGTCGCGAACGAGTCGATCGACGAGCAGCACGGGAGCGAAGAGCGGCGCCGCCCCCGTGAACGACTTGATCGCGATCGTGACTTGGTTCGAGAGGGCCGCGACGTAACGCTTGGCCCCCACCGTGGTGCGCCCGCCGTTGAGAGGCTGGGTATTGGAGGCGCCGACCGCGTGATACACGATGGCTCGCGGTTCGATGCGGCAACGCCAGCCGCGCTGCCAGAGCCGGAGCGAGAGGTCCATGTCCTCGTAGTCGAGGAAGAAGCTCGTGTCCCAGCCGCCGGCATCGTCGTACGCCTCACGCGTGAGCATGCACGCTCCGGCGTTGATGCCCGAAATGGTCTCCGGCTCGCTGACCTCGCGAAATACCGATGCCCGCAGCGGATGGGGGTTCGCGCGGTACCAGCGCGTGGGCGCAAACCAGGTGCCCGCCTGCACGATGCGCGTTCCGTCGTAGCTCTTCTGGACCGGCATCACCGCGCCGACGCGAGGCTCCGCCGCGAACTGCAGCTCGACGAGGCGCAGACAGTCGGGCTCGAAGGCCATGTCCTCGTTGCAGAAGAACAAGAGCTCGTGCTTCGCGTAGCGGGCGCCCACGGCGTAACCGGCGACGAGGCCGGATTCCGGGGGCTCGGTCACGACGCGAACGTCGGGGTGCTGCGCGAGGATCGCGAGCGACTCGTCCTTGCTGTGGCGCTCGACGACGATGAGCTCGAGCGTCACGTCGCGCTGTGCTTTCAGCGTCTCGAGCAGGCGCGGGAGCCAGCGCGCGCCGTTGAAATTGCTGATGATCACCGAGATCGGCATGCTCAGGCTTGCCACGACGGCGGAAGGTTCTTCGCGACCTCGATGTTGGAGAAGGTCACGGGGCGCGCAGGGCCGTGGGCGCGCACCCAAGCCGCCATGCGCGAGATCCCCGACGCGAGCGAGACGGGTTCCGGCGGCGCGAAGACCTCGCGCACGCGCGCATGATCGGAGAACGCGTGCACGACCTCCTTACGGGCGTCCAGGTGGCGCACGTTGGGCTCGACACCGAACGCCGAGGCCACCTCGCGCGCGAGCTCGAGCACCGTGTACGGCGTGTCGGCGCCCACGTTGAAGATCCCCTGGCGCGCCGCGGGAACCCGCGGGGCGCGCGCGATCACGGGGGCGACGTCGTCGATGTGCGAAAAGGCACGCGTTTGCAGGCCGTCGCCGAACACCGTCATCGGCTGTCCGGCGAGCACCTGATTCATGAAGATGCCCACGACGTTGCGATACCGATCGGCGATGTTCTGTCGCTCGCCGTACACGTTGTGCGGGCGGAAGATCACGTACTCGAGCCCGAACATCTCGTGCGCGGCCTTGAGATCGAGCTCGAAGGCGTACTTCGAGATGCCGTACGGATCCTCGGGCCGCGGCTCGGTGCTCTCGACCATCGGCGTCTGGCCCGGACCGTAGACGGCGATCGAGGAAGTGAACACGAAGCTCCGGGCCTCGTGCTTGACCGCCTCGTTCAGGAGGTTCACGCTCGCGACCAGGTTCGTCTGGTAGTTGTAGCGGCGGATGAAGTGCGAGAGCCCTTCCGCGGCGTAGGCGGCCAGGTGATAGACGTAGTCGAAGCGCCGGCCGCGCCAGAGGCCGGTCGTGAAGTCGGGGTCACGCAGATCGCCCTCTACCCACTCGGCGCCGGTGGGCACGTTCTCGCGAAAGCCGCCCGAAAGGTCGTCGGTCGCCGTCACCTGCATGCCGAGCGACAAGCAATGATCGACGACGTGCGAGCCGATGAACCCGGCCGCACCCGTCACGAGAGCCTTTTCTCCGCTCATTTCAAGCCCAAATCGTCCAAGGTTTCCGTCAATGCCGCACTTCGATGACGAGCGAGCCCTCGGGCTCGCCGCCGAGCGTCACGTCGCCGTACGGCCGCGGAGCGAACCCCTGCTCTTCCGCGACGTGGCGGATGTCGCTGAAGCCGACCTGGCGCGCGAAGCTCGTGAGCAGCGGATAGTTGTAAGCGTACTTGTGCTGTCCGTCGCAAAAGAGATAGTTCACGGCTTGCGCCGCATGATCGTCGAACTTCCGAGGCCAGAGGCTCTCGGCCTCGCCGCGCGCGATGCGGAACGCGTAGTCGAGATCGGGGACGGCGATGCGCGCCACGCCGTCGGGGCGGAGGACGCGGTGGATCTCTCGGAAGAGCTTGAGCGCGTCCTCCGGGAACAGGTGCTCGAGCGTGTGCGACGTGTAGAGAACGAGCACGGACGCGTCCGGGAACGGCAGCGGGCGCCGCAGATCGAGCCACAGGTCGACCTTGCGCATCAGGTTCCCGTCGCAGTTCAACATCCCGGGGATGTAGTTCGTGCCGCAGCCGAGATGAACGTGCAGGCGGTCGGCTCCCCGCGCCTTGAGGCGCGCCCGCCACAGCCACAGATTCGGAGCCACCGCCACGTTGTTGACGGCGAAAAGCAAGTCTTTGATTTGTTGCGGAACCATCCTCGGGCGCCTGAATTCCCCCTCTCTTACCCAAGCTGCGCCCTTGGCGCCAGGGCTCGCATCGCCCCAACCGACCGGCCGTGCGCTCGGGGACCGGGGGGCTAGCGCTTGCGAATTCTCTTCGTGAACCCACTCGGGGCTCTCGGCGGCTCGGAGCAGAGCCTGCTCGATGTCATGGCCTCGCTCGGAAGCGCCGAGCCGACCCTCGAGCGACGCCTCTTGTCGATGGCGGACGGCGAGCTGCCGGCGGAAGCCCGCGCGCTCGGCGTCGAGGTAACGGTGCTGTCGATGCCGCGGGCCCTCGCCTCGCTCGGCGAATCGAAGGCGGAGCGCGCTTCGCGCCTGACGCGTGCCGCGGAGCTCGCAGGCGCGGCGCTCGTCACGCCGAGTTACCTCGTGGCATTCCGCAACGCCGTACGCCGGGCTCGTCCGGACATCGTGCACACGAACGGCATGAAGGCTCACGTCGCCGCGCGCCTCGCCGTGCCGGAGCTGCCGCGCGTCGTTCACCTGCGCGATTTCGCGAGCCAGCGCCCTCTGGCCAAGCGCGTCGTGGCGACGCAGGGCAAGCGAGCGCTGTTCGTCACCAATTCGCACGCCGTGAAGGCGGATCTGCTCGGCATCGCGCCGTCCGTGCGCGCTCGCGTCGTCCACAACGCCATCGACGTCTCACGCTTCGTTGCCGGGCCGACCGATTTCATTCATCTGGCCGAGCTCGCGGGCCTCCCCCCACCCGCGCCCGGAACGCGCGTCGTCGGCATGGTCGCCACCTACGCATGGTGGAAGGGGCACCGCACGTTTCTCGCTGCGGCGGCGCGCCTGCGCGCGACGTGCCCGATCCCGCTGCGCTTCTACGTCGTCGGCGGACCGATCTACGGCTCGCCCGGCTCCGAGATCAGCCGCGCGGAGCTCGAGCGCCTGATCCGGAGCGCGGGGCTCGAGGGCGCGGTCGGGCTGGTCCCGTTCCAGCGTGAGGTCGAGCGTGCCTACCGCGGGCTCGATGTCGTGGTGCACGCGAGCGAGCGTCCAGAGCCGTTTGGCCGCGTGATCGTCGAGGCGATGGCCTCGGGCCGGCCCGTCGTCGTGGCTCGCGCCGGGGGCGCCGTGGAGGTGTTCAGCGAGGGGGTGAGCGGCCTTGGCTTCACGCCCGGTGACGCCGATGCCTGCGCGGCCGCCCTGCGCTCGCTGCTCGAGAACGACTCGCTCCGCGGGCGCTTCGGCAGCGCGGCTCGCATCGAGGCGGAGGCTCGCTTCAGCCGCGAGCGTCTCGGACCGGAGCTGCTCGACGTGTACCGAGAGCTGCTAGGGTAGCGCCGTGTGTGGCATCGGCGGACTGCTCGGCGTCGATCCGCTCCGCGCGCGTGCCGCTGCGGAACGGATGCAGGCGGCGCTCCGCCATCGCGGTCCTGACGACGAAGGGCTCGCGGTGATCGACGGTCCTCTGGGGACGCCGCCCGCGGTGCTCGTCCATACTCGTCTCTCCATCGTCGACACGAGCCCCCTCGGTCACCAGCCGATGGCGGACGTTCCCGCGCCCGGCGCTCGCGCCACCACGGTCACGTACAACGGCGAAATCTACAACTTTCGCGAGCTCCGGGCCGAGCTCGCGAGCCTCGGCTTCCACGCCCACACCGGCACGGACACCGAGGTGCTGCTGCACGCCTACCGCGCGTGGGGCCTGCGCGCGGTCGAGCGTTTCGAGGGCATGTTCGCGTTTTGTCTGGTCGACCCGGCCGCCGGAGTCGCGTGGCTCTGCCGTGATCGCATCGGCATCAAGCCGCTCTACGTTCACTCCGGCGAGCACGGGCCGCTCGTGTTCG
>DASUGE010000087.1:0-2156 GCA_036274215.1 Polyangiaceae bacterium
CCGAGCCCCCGCTGCCGCCCGTCATGGCGGTGCCGCCGGTCGCGTTGCCGCCCGCCCCTCCCGTCGGGCCTGCGCCACCGCTTCCGCCGGTCAAAAGTCCGCCGTCGCCGCCCGTGCCACCAGTCACGCTGCCGCCGCTGCCGTCCGTACCCCCGGTGGCGACGCTGCCGCCCGTGCTTACGTTGCCGCCGGTCGATGAGGTTCCCGCCACTCCGCCAGCGGAGCTCGTACCGCCGACCGTACCGCCGCTGCCCGGATCGGTGCCACCCGTACCGCTGATCCCGCCCGTACCGCCCTCGGCAACACTGCCGCCGACTCCGACATCGCCGCCGGTTCCCGTGTCGGTGCCGCCCGTGGCTTCCGTCTCGAACTTACTTCCACCGTTCGAGCAAGCGGATGCTGCCGCGAGCACGGCGCCGAACACAGCCGGCGCAAGAAGATGCGGGCGAAACCTACGCCCGGCCTCGCGCCTCTGCTCCGACGTCATCTCGGCGGGCCGCGCGGCTGTACAGAATTTTTGTTTCATTGCGGTACCATTTTTAGAATTTTTAGACTCTTGTCAAGCGAGCTCGGGCTGTCGGACCGCCCTGGAGGAATTTTCCAAACCAGGAGCAGGGGCCGCAGGGCGGTCGCCTCGATGCGCCAATACCTAGGGACCCCCGAAGCCCGTTCCACCGGCCAAATCCTTCCCGGGCAAGCTCGACCACGAGCCCGGCTTGCCGAGCTCGCGCGTGTGAGACGAGCCTGAGCCCCCGCGCGCGGCGTCGCATGGAATGGAAGCGGCTTCCCGCGTCGTACGTTGCGCTGGGGCGCGCGTCAGCTCTTCGAAAAGAGACGAGCGAGCGCCGCAAAGTCGCCGCGCTCGAACGCGGCTTCCGCTTCGAGACTCGTAGCGTCCCGTCCGACCGTGAGAACCGCTCGGATCTTGTCCTTCTCGACGAACGCCGCTGCGTAGTCTCGCTTCTCGAGCGAACCGAGAGTCTCGATCCGATCCCAGGCCGTCGAATGACCGACGTACGAGAGCGTCACGTCGTAGTGCTGGCTCCAGAAGAACGGCGCATCGGTAAAAGCACGCCCCTTTCCGACGATGTTGCGTGCCGCGGCCTGCCCCTGTCGCTCCGCAGCGGCCCAGTGCTCGATGCGTACGGGCTTGCCGGTGATCGGCTCGGGGTAACGAGCGGCGTCGCCGGCCGCATAGATGTTCTGCGCGCTCGTGCGAAACTGCGCATCCACGGTGATGCCGCCGTCCACTGCGAGCCCGGATGCTTCCGCGAGCTCCGTGCGCGGCTCTACACCGACCCCCGCGACCACCAAATCGGCCGCGAGCTCGCTGCCGTCGTCGAGCGTGACCGAGCCTTGCGTGATCTTCGACGGCTTCTTACCGAGGTGAAAGCGCACGCCGTGCTCCTCGTGCAGCGACTTCACGAAGCGCCCAATTTCCTCGCCGACGATGCGAGCAAGCGGAACGGGCTCTGGTCCGACCACGTCCACTTCGAGCTCGCGATGGCGCAAGGCCGCGGCCACCTCGAGTCCGATGAAGCTCGAGCCGATCACCACCGCACGCTTCTTGCCCGACACCGCGGCGATGATCGCGCGACTGTCGGCGAGCGTTCGCAAGAGGTGTACGTTCGGGAGGTCGCCGCCCGGGACGGCGAGCTTTCGGGGGCGCGCGCCGGTCGCGAGAAGCAGCGTCCCGAATTCCAGAATGCGACCGCTCTTCAGGTGCACGGAGCGCGTCGATGGGTCGATCTTCGCGGCGGGATCACCGAGCACGAGCTCGACGCCGAGCCCCTTGTAGAAGTCGGGGTCGCGAAGCGGGATCCACTCTTCGGGCGCGGTTCCGGCGAGATAGTCCTTGGAAAGATTGGGACGATCGACGGGCCCGGGCGGCTCGTCACCCACGAGAACGATGGGACCCTTGTAGCCCTCGCGTCGAAGCGCCTCGACCGCAGCGGCCCCCGCCGCACCCGCACCGACGACGACGATCGACTTCGGTAAGGCAACCTCACCGAGCGAGCGCTGGGGCGGCTCGCGCTTCTCGCCGAGACTCACGCGACTGCCGCGACGCACGACCGAATAGCAGGGGATGGGGTTCAGCGCGGGACCGCCGATCGCTTCACCCGTCTCGAGCGAAAAACACGCGTGATGCCACGGAC
>DASUGE010000088.1:0-5350 GCA_036274215.1 Polyangiaceae bacterium
AAAATCTGAGCTTGCGCTGCCACGCTCACAACACCCTCGCCGCGGAGCAAGACTTTGGTCGAGAGCACATCGCGCGACAGCGGGACGGTTGCCGGCTCGCGTCCTTGCGTCGCGCGCTCTGAAAACGCCGAGCGGTCGAAACCCGCACCCGCAACGGCATGTGCTCAGGCGGCGTGCAGGAGAGGGTTGGGACGAACAAACTTGCCGGAAAACTTCCAGTGGAAGGGACGAGCCTCGAACCGATTCCAGTAACGAATGAAGGCGAGAACCTGGTCACGCAGGTCGGCGATGCTCTCGAACGAGCCGTAGCGCAGCAAGCGGCGCTCGGTTGACCTCGCGCGACCAAGTTTTGCATGAAGGTTGTGGTCCACAATGACGGAACAGAAGGCGCACCTCCTGTCACGCCGACATCGCAGCGATGCGTCGCCTAACTCCCACCCCGACGTCCACCCTACCTGGGTTGCCGGCGTTGATTTGTGCGGGCGGCGTTCCGCACGCAGGCGACGGCGCACCCCGCGGCGTGGCGCGCGCTCCCATGAGCTGTCGGCGCGTCACCACTCGTGAATCGGCCACCCGCGCTGCCGCGCCGCACGCCGTAGCCGGGCGTCCGGATTCACGATCTGCGGATACCGAACCGCCTCGAGTAGCGGCAAGTCCGTGATGCTGTCGCTGTAGAACGTCGACTCCGCGAGCTCGAACCCGCGCCGTTCGGCGAGCAGCTTCGCGCGCTCGAGCTTGCCGGCGCCGTAGCAGAGCGGCTCGATGATGCGCCCGCTCAGACGCCCGTCTTCGAGCTCGAGCTCCGAGCAAACGACCTCGTCGATGCCGAGCTCTTTCGCGAGCGGACCGGCCGCGTACCGCGTCGCGCCCGTAACGATGGCGATGACGTGGCCCTCGGCGCGGTGGCGCTCGACGGCCTCGCGGCCTTTGGCCTGCACGAACGGCATGACGTATTCCTTGAACCAGCCGTCGCAGGCTTCGACGAGCGCGCGCTCTTCCGTGCCGCGAAACGCGGCGAGGGCTTTGCGCGCGACGCCGGGCGCGTCGATCACCCCGAGCGTGTATTGCATGGCCCAGTAGCCGACCTGCAGCGCGTCGCGCCAGGTCGCTTCCCCGCGATCGCGACGGTAGCGCGTGTAGAGTCGGGCCGTGTCTTTCTTCACGAGCGTCCGGTCCATGTCGAAGAGCGCCGCGACCCGAGGCATGCTCCGAACATAATACGCCTTGGCCTCGCTCACCCCGCTCCCCATCGACCCGCTGCTTTCCGAGATCCGGACCACGGTCGCCTCCGCGGGCCTGCTCGTGCTCGAGGCTCCACCGGGCGCCGGAAAAACCACGCGGGTGCCGTGGGCGCTCTACGAGGCTGGGCGGGAAGCGGGCGCCGCCGACGAGCGCGAAATCATCGTCGCGGAGCCGCGCCGGCTCGCCGCCCGCCTGGCGGCACGGCGGGTCGCGAGCGAGCGCGGGGTGAAGCTCGGCGAGACGGTCGGATACAGCGTGCGTTTCGAGGACGTGGCCGGGCCCCGGACGCGTGTCCGGTACGTCACCGAGGGCGTGCTCGTGCGGCGCCTGCTCGCCGAGCCAACGCTTCCCGGGATCCGTGCCGTCGTGCTCGACGAGTTCCATGAACGGCACCTCGAGACCGATCTGCTCCTCGCGCTCCTCGTGCGCTTGCGACGAGGGCCGCGGCCCGATCTCGCGATCGTCGTCATGAGCGCCACGCTCGACGCCGAGCCGATCGCACAGTTCCTCGGGGCGCCTCGGCTGCGCAGCGAGGGTCGTGCGTTTCCCGTCACGATCGAGCACCTGCCGGCGCCCGACGAGCGGCCACTCGACAAGCAAGTGACGAGCAGCGTGCGCCGGCTGCTCGATGCGGATCCCGACGGCCACGTGCTCGTGTTTCTGCCGGGTATCGGCGAGATCCGGCGCTCGGCGGAGACGCTCGCGACGCTCGCCAAGGAGCGCGGCGCCGTGGTGCTGCCTCTGCACGGCGATATGCCGCTCGCCGAGCAGGCGCGCGCCGTCGAGCCGAGCGCGGCGCGAAAGATCGTGCTCGCGACCAACGTGGCCGAATCGTCGCTCACCATCGAGGGCGTGACGGGCGTCGTGGATTCGGGCCTCGCGCGCGTGGCCGGCCACTCGGCGTGGACAGGGCTCGCGACGCTCGGCCTCGCGAAGGTGAGTCGTGCGTCCGCGACGCAACGCGCCGGTCGCGCCGGCCGCACGCGTGAAGGCCGCGTGCTCCGGCTCTACACGCGCGGCGACTACGAAGCGCGACCGGAGCACGACGCGCCCGAAATCACGCGCACGGACCTGGCGGAAGCGGCCCTCACGTTGCGCGCCGCGGGCGTCGTTGGGCTCGAGCGCGCGGCTTTCCTCACGGCGCCCTCGAAAGCCGGCATCGAGGCCGCCGAGGAGCTCTTGCGCGCGCTCGGTGCGGTCGAAGCGGATGGCACGCTGTCGGCCGTTGGCCGAAGACTCGTCGAATTGCCGTTGCCGCCGCGCCTCGCGCGAATCGTGGTCGAAGGCGAACGGCGCGGCGTTGCCGAAGAGGCCGCGCTCGTCGCGGCGCTGATCGGCGAGCGCGACATCCGCGTGAGCGCCCGGACGCAGCTCGGCGGGCGCGACGCGGGCCACGGCTCGCGCGGACCGTCCGATCCGCTCGAGCTCGCGGAGCTGTTCGCCGAGGCCGAAGGGATGGGTTTCGAAGCGCACCGCGTGCGCTCGCTCGGGCTCGACCCACGCGCCGTCGAGGCCGTCGCGCGCAGCAAGCGCCAGCTCACCCGAGTCGCACGCAATCGGGTGGAGCCCCCGCCCGACGCGCCGGGAGTCGAAGCCGCCCTGCTCGCCGCAATCCTCACGGGCTTTCCCGATCGCGTCGGGCGCCGGCGCAAGCCCGGAGAGCGCGAGCTCGTGCTCGTGAGTGGCCGCACGGCAAGACTCTCCGAGCAGAGTGTGGTGCACGACGCGTGGCTGCTCGTCGCGATCGATGCCGAGGAGCAGCCCGGGCGCGGCGCGGTCGTGCGTTCCGCGAGCGCCGTCAGCGAGAACCTACTGCTCGAGCTCTACGGCGAGCGCGTCGAGGTGCGCGAGGAGCACCGTTTCTCGACGGAGCGCGAGCGCGTCGAGACCGTCGAGTCGATGCGCTTCGGCGCCGTCGTGCTCGACGAGACGGAGCGCGCGGCAACCCCGTCGGCACGCACCCAGGAGGTGCTCGTGGCGGCAGCCTTGGAGCGCCCTACCCGCTTCCTGCGCAGCGAGCCGGCCGAGCGTCTCGCGCTGCGACTCGGGCTCATTGCCGAGCATTTCCCGCGCGCCGGGCTCGGCACCGAACCGCGGGGGCTCATCGAGGGCGCGCTGCGGCGCGCCGCCAGTGACGCGTGCTCGTTCGCGGAGCTACAGGCGCTCGGCTGGCTCTCCTTGGTCGAGAGCGAGCTCAGCGCCGAAGCGCGCCGGCTGTTGACGGAGGAGACCCCGGAACGGGTCGTGCTCGGGAGCGGTCGCAGCGTCGCGATTCAGTACGAGGCCGGCAAGCCGCCCTTCGTGGAGTCCCGACTTCAAGACTTCTTCGGCGCGACGGAGGGCCCGCGCATCCTCGGCGGTCGAGTGCCGCTCACGCTGCATCTTTTGGCGCCGAACCAGCGCGCGGTGCAGGTCACGACCGATCTTGCCGGCTTTTGGCAACGCCACTACCCGAGCGTCCGGCGCGAGCTGATGCGGCGCTACCCGCGTCACGCCTGGCCCGAAGACGGACAGAGCGCGACTCCGCCACCACCCAAGAAGCGCTGAAGGGTGAGCAGCGGGGCGACCTGCTACGCTGAGCGCACCCATGCTCTCGACAGCGCGTTCGGTTCGCCACGTCGCCGTCCTCGCGTTCTCGAGCGCGCTTTTCGCCTGCAGCAGCGAAGCGATCGATCGCGGTCAGGGCAGCGGGGGCAGCTCGGGCGCCACTGCGGGCAATTCCGGCTCCTCGGGCGCTTCGGGCAGCTCCGGCACGAGCGGCCGGGGCGGCTCCTCCGGTACGGGGACGGGGACGAGCCCCGACTACACGGCTTCGCCCTGCTACGGCGAGTCGGCCACGACGAACGTGTACGATCTCGTGACACACGGCACGCACCCGGTCACCGCGACCTGCCGTGCCGAAGGCGACAAGGTGCGCCTCTACGTCGCCGATGAGCTCTGGGAGACGAAGATCTCTGCCGACGCACCGGTGCTCGGCCAGGGCGAAGTCGACGCTTTCATGGCGCGCTACGAGCTCACCGGCTCGAGCGCGAGCACGCACCCGGAGCTCGGCATCCTCCCGACGGACGAGCTCGTGTTCGGTAGCCTCACCGACATCGCGCTGACGGACGGCAAGCTCGACGTTTTCGTGATCGACTCGGGCGGCGCCGGCGACGGCTACCTCTGCGGCTGGTGCACGCCGAAGGTGCTGCACCTCGACGGGCCCTCGCTTCGCTCGCTCCACACCGACAAGACGCTCTCGATCGCCGCGCACGAGAGCTTCCACGCGATTCACCGCGGTTACGACCCGGACGAGGACGTCTGGGTGGACGAGACGCTCGCGCAGTCGGCGATGATCGTGAACGGCTTCTACACCGACCACGACTGGGTCGAGGAGTTCATGCACAACACGAACCAGGCCTGGGGGCCCGGCGTGAACGACGTCGCCTCGTTCGACTACGGCGCGGGCCTACTCTTCGGCACGTACTTGTTCGAGCACGGCGGCACCGAGCTGCTGAATGCGATCACGCACGAGCCCGCGAACGGCTGGACGGGTATCGATCGCGCGCTCGAGACCGTGGGCGACTCCGCAACGGGCTACGGGCTCTTCCAGGACATGGCGATCGCGGCATTCCTGAACGACGCCGACAAGGGCTACGGCTTTCGGAGCATCGAGCTCGACAGCAAGGTGCTGCCCTACGACGTGACGACGGGCATGACGATCAGCGACACGCTCGAAGCGTACGGCCTCATGTTCGTGACCTTCGACGCGGACGCTACGAGCGTCACCGTCGACGCGCCGACCACCGTGAGCGCGCGCCTGGTGGTCAGTGGGTCCACGGTCGCCGTGCAGGACGTACCCCCCGGTGACCCCATCTCGCTCGACGAGGGCAAGACCGACCGCGTGCTCGTGCTCACGACGACCAAGACGGCCAAAGTCAGCATCAGCGCCGAGTGAACCGGCGTCCGCGCGGGTGGCCTGCCGCGCTAAAGCTTCCCCTTCAAGCGCGCGAGCAACTGCAAGGCCTCGAGGCCCGTGACGCGATCGGTGTCGAGCGCGCGCAGCGTCGCCAAAACCTCGCGCTCCGCCGGGCTCGCTCCATCCGGAGCGGCGAAGAGCGGCAGCTGG
>DASUGE010000089.1:0-2765 GCA_036274215.1 Polyangiaceae bacterium
GGTCTCGCGTGCCTCGCAGCCGGCTGCGAGTCGTCGGGCGAAGCAACCATCCCTGCATTCCCGGACGGCGGACTCCTTCGCGAGGGCACGGCGCTCACGCGCGGCCAGCTCTACCTGTTCGAGGGCATGTACCGCGTCGACCGAGGCAGCGAGATCTTCGGCGACGGCCTCGCCGTGTCCACGAGCAAGGGCACGGTCTCGCTCCTCACCGACAAGGACAACGGGTTCTCGGTGCTCGGCGCCGCGTGCCTCCCGAATCACCGCGTCGTCGTCGAAGGCTACTGGCAATACCCGACCGAGCTCGAAGCCGGCCTGGTGCGCCTGTGGGTTGACCAGCAGGAGGTCGCCGAAGCGCTCTGCAACGGCGAAGCACCGACGGCCGACACCTCGTTCACGCTGACCGGCGCCTACGGTGAGGGCAACGACATCCCGTCGCACGCGCTAGCGCTCGCCTGGACGAAGGAGCTCAAGCCCTGGCGCGGCTACTTCTTCAACACGGCGCACCACGGCGCCTGCGAGGGCACCGATCACTGCGGCGCCACGCCGAACAGCCTGGAGACGATTCGCCTGTCGGAGCGCGTCGGCTCGAACATCGCGGAAGTCGACGTGCGCATCACGCGCGACGGCGTACCCGTCCTGTTCCACGACCCGCAGCTCTCGCGCTCGCTCGTCCGCGGCCTGTTCTGCAACGGCCTGGTCGCGGATCTCTCGGCGGCGGAGCTGCTCGGCAGCTGCGAATACCGCTACGGCGAGAAGATCCCCACGCTCGAGCAAATGCTCCGCATGATGGTGGACGAGACGGAGCTCGAAGGCGCCTACCTCGACATGAAGGTCGGCGGCGCGGTGCTTCCGTCCGCGCGGCTCGTCGCGAAGTTGAACGAGGAGCTCGCGGCCCGCCTGTCGGACGACGACCCCTCGAACGACCGGCGCTTCACCGCAGCGATCGCCATCACGACGGAGGAAGTGCGCGACGCGTGGCACGAAGCCAAAGCACAGCTCCAAAAGGAAGGCATCGCGGTCCCGCCCTGCCTCTTCGAATACGACCCGAACCTCGTCATCAGCGAGGGTTGCATGGCTTGGGGTCCGACTTGGACCGAGGGCTCGCAGCCGGACAACGTCCAGATGCTGCGCGAGCACGGCGCGATCACCATCTTCTGGACGATCAATCAGTCTGAATTCATGAAGGACTTTTTGCAGCAGGCGGTGCCGAACGGCATCATCACCGGCCGCGCTTCGACGCTCTTCTATCTCTACCAAACGATGGGCACCGTCCCGCCGCGCCCGGGAGCGACACAATGATGCGCTTCACTCGGGCAAGCCTCGCGGCCCTGCTCGTGAGCGCATCGCTCACCAACCTCGCGGCTGCGGCCCCGGCCGAGCCGGCGCCCGCAACGGCACCCGCCGCTGGACCCACTCCCACCGCTCCCACACCGGCCCCCTCGGCCGCGCCCGAGCCGGCAGCGGTCCCCCCGCCAGCGCCCGCGACGTCTCCCGCGGCCGCTCCGGTTCCCGCGGCAGCCGCTCCGACGGCGCCTCCCTCCGAGATTGCGCCCGCGCCCGCACCCGCGCCCGCGCCCGCACCCACGCCCGCCGCCGAGCCCGCCCCCGCAGCTGCGGACAGCGACGGCCCCTTGCGGAAGCTGATCCTCGAAGACGACACGCCCTCGTCGCTCGAGCTCTCGCTGAGCCTCGGCCCGACCGTCACCTTCGGCGAAGCCGCGAACCCCGAGTACGACCCCTCGCTCAGCCGCGTCGGCCTGTACGGGGCATTCGGCGTCGCGTACCGCTCGAGCTACTTCATCGATCCGTTCATCGAAGTCGGGCTCGGGACGCTCGCGAGCGGCGAAGTGACGCTGCCCGACGGCGCCTGGGGCAAGGGCGGCACGCTCGAGCAGCACCTCGGCGTCTGGACGATCTCGCCCGGCATCACCGCGGACATCTGGCGCTTCCGCCCGCGCATCGGCGTCGGCATCGGCTTCATCCAGCAGAGCTACCGCTTCAACGGTGAGGAGCACTCGAGCTCCCAACCGCCGATGCTCGCCCAGCTCGGGCTCGGCTTCGTCGCCTACGACAGCGAGCGCCTGCGCCTCGACATCGACGCTCGCGCCGTGATCATGAACGGCGCCGAGGTGACGTTCAGCACGCTCGATCTCATCCTGCGCGTCGATGCCGTCTACTTCGGCGGCAAGAGCAAGTAGCGCCTCGTCGCCGCCAGCTCGAAGCGACGCACCGCCGCCCTCGACGCGTCTGTGACGCCGAGTCGATGCCCCCCCACGTGGGCACGGCGGGGCGCGGCGCTCATCGCGCTCGAAGGCGCTGCTGAGCGTAACGGGTGGCACTCGATGAGTTGATGCCCCCCAAGAGGGCGCGGCGCAACACGACCCGCGTGCTCGGCCTTCGGCTTGCGCGCGCGGGTGCCCCCTTACGCTGGCGAAGCCAGCGTGGGGGCACGACGGCATTGGGCGGTGATGCGCGGTGGAGACGTGGTGCGAGAGACGTGCTGCGAGAGACGTGCTGCGAGAGAGCGCGGTGCGAGAGAGCGCGGTGAGTAGATGGGCGGCGAGTAGCGGCGTGAGGGCGAGGTTGTGGTGCGCCACGCCGCGCGAACGCTGTGACGACGGATGAGCTTGCTGGGCGGCGCGGTGCTCGGCCTCGGGTCTATGCGCTCGTGGAAGACGGAGACGCGGCACGTTATTAGCAACCGCCCCGAGGCCTGGAGCGGTAGTTTCTTGGCGCTGCTGACGAGGCTTCGCATTACGTGAGCA
>DASUGE010000090.1:0-5006 GCA_036274215.1 Polyangiaceae bacterium
GCCGACCTCGAGGTTGCCCAATTGCCGGCGCACGCCCGCCGAGGTGCCCTGCACGTCGTTCGGGCTGTTGAGGCCGTAGCCGATCGCCTTGAAGCCCTCGTACGTCATCGGCATGGAGTCGACGCGCGGGGGGATGACGGGCGCGGTGCTCGACGGAATGTTGGTGTCGAGGATGATGACCGCCGCGTCGTTGCCGCAGAACGTCGTGTCGGCGGTGGTGCGGACCTCCGTCGCGCCGACCCAGGCGTTCGAAGCCGTGTCGCGGATGTCCGTCGACCACGTGAAGAGAAAGCCGCTCGCCGCGTACGTCTTGCCGAAGGAGTCGGTCGCGCAGTTCACGGATTCGTCGCCGCCGGCCATCGGCGCGACGCAGTGGCGCGCGGTGAGCACGAGGTTCGGCGCGATCAGCGTGCCGGTGCAGAGCGCCATCTCGTTGATGTAGATGCCGAAGATGGACTTGTCGCTGGAGTCCGTGGCGCCACCGACGATGGCACCACGCACGACTTCGTCACTCTCGCCGAGCGCTCCGTTGCCGGAGCAGCCACACAACGCAGCAAGAAGGATTGTCCCCACCGACAGACGACCGCACACCATGAAACAGGCAGTATAGCATGGGTCGTGATACACCCGAGTGCCCGTCGCCACGTTCCTCAACGATAACAACCGCATGCGCGCGAATTTTCTGATTGCGTCCGGGGATAAGGCCGCCGCAGACGCGCTCGGCGCGGTGCTTTTCGAGGCAGGGTTTGGCGGTAAGCGCGCGGGCACTTCGGCGCAGGCGTTCGAGGAGCTCGAGCGGGGCTCATTCGACGTGATCATCGCCGATCAGAGCCTACGTGAGCGGCCCGGTGGCGCCTTCCCCCAGGCGCTCGCGGAGCGCGGGGTCGAGCTTCCGGTCGTCGTGCTCGTCGATGCCGTGACGGACGGCGTGGCTGTCGTGCGGGCGGGTGCTGCAGATTTCTTGCGTAAGCCGGTCGAGCGCGAGGAGGTGCTGTACGTGCTTCGCAAGGCGATCCGCACGGTGGCGATCGAGGCCGACGAGCCGCCGCGCTCCGTTGCTTTCGTCCCCACGACGGAGCTCATCGGCAGCTCGGTGCCGATGCAGGAGCTTGGCCGGACGCTGCGGCGCGCGGCGAACGGCGTCGCGACGGTGCTCGTGCGCGGTGAGAGCGGGACGGGCAAAGAGGTCGTCGCGCGGCTCGTGCACGACCTTTCCCCGCGCGCATCAGGACCGTTCCTGAAGGTGCTTTGCGCGGCGCTCCCCGATCAGCTGCTCGAGAGCGAGCTCTTCGGTTACGAGCGCGGGGCGTTCACCGGTGCGACGGCGCGCAAGCCGGGGCGCGTCGAGCTCGCGCAGGGCGGCACGCTGTTCTTGGACGAGATCGGCGATATCACGCCTGCGACGCAGGTGAAGCTTTTGCGGGTGCTGCAGGATCGCCAATTCGAGCGACTCGGCGGGACCGAGACGCTCGACGCCGACGTGCGCTTCGTGACGGCGACGCATCGCGATCTCGAGGGCCTCGTGAGGGCGGGGAAGTTCCGTGAGGACCTCTTCTATCGACTCAACGTCGTGACGCTCGTCGTGCCGCCGCTCCGCGCGCGCAAGGGCGACATCGAGGCGCTCGCTCTCCATTTCTGCGATAGCGTCGCGACCGCCAACGGGCGCCCGCGGACGATGCTCGACGCCGACGCCCTCGCCCTGCTCGAGAAGCAGGAGTGGCCGGGCAACGTGCGGCAGCTCCAGAACTTCGTGGAGCGGCTGGTCGTGATGGGGACCGGGCCGCGCATCTCGAGCGCCGAAGTGACGCGCGAGCTCGGGCGTGCGGCGGGGGCGCTCGGGTTCGCGGAGGCGACGGGGTTGTCGCCTAAAATCGACCTCGATCAAAGCGCGCTCGAGCTCGAGGTCACGCTGAAGAAGGCGGAGCGCCGCGCCCTCGAGCGCGCGCTGAAGAGCGCTGCGGGCAACAAGAACGTCGCTGCCCGTCTGCTCGGCATCAGCCGGCGCAGCCTCTACTACAAGCTCGAAGAGCACGGGCTCGGCGGCTCGGACGAGTGAGCCGCCGGCACGTAGCGCGCGACCGCTATGTCGAGCTACCCGACGAGCCTGAGGAGCCGGAGGAGCCCGACGAGCTCGGCGGCACGGACGGCGGAATCGAGTGCATGCGCCCGCGGCCGACCTGGGGGGGAGGCACGTAGACTCCCCACACGTCGCGCGCGTAGCCGAGGATCGTGCGGTCGCTCGAGAAGCGGCCCGAGAGCGCGACGTTCAGGATCGAGCGCCGCGTCCAGCTGGTCTGGTCGTGATACGCGGCCTCGACGCTGCGCTGGCAGTGGAGGTAGCTCAAGAAATCGGCGAGCACCATGTACGTGTCGCCGCCGTAGAGCAGGCTGTCCACGATAGGACGGAAGCGCGCCGGATCGTCGGGCGAGAACGTGCCGTTGCCGATCGCGTCGAGCGCCTGCCGCAGCGTGGGCTCCGCGTAGTACGTCTGCTGCGGATCGTAGCCGTGCTCGCGCGACGCGAGCACCTGCTCCGCCGTGAGGCCGAACAGGAAGAAGTTCTGCTCGCCGACGGCTTCGCGGATCTCCACGTTGGCGCCGTCGAGCGTTCCCACGGTGAGCGCGCCGTTGAGCGCGAACTTCATGCAGCCGGTGCCCGACGCCTCCATGCCCGCCGTGGAAATTTGCTCCGAAACGTCGGTCGCCGGCACGATCAGCTCCGCGAGGGAGACGCTGTAGTTCGGGACGAAGATCACGCGCAGGTGATTTCGGACGTGAGGGTCGTGGTTCACGACCTGACCGACCGAGTTGATGAGGTGGATGATGCGCTTGGCCATGTCGTAGCCGGGCGCGGCCTTGCCCGAGAACACGAACGTGCGCGGCACCCGCTCGAACGGCGACTTCTGCTTGTAGGCTTGATAGAGCGCGATCACGTGCAGGATGTTGAGCAGCTGGCGCTTGTACTCGTGGATACGCTTCACCTGCGTGTCGATGAGGTGCGACGGATCGAGCTCGATGTTGAAGCGCTCGAGCAGCGCCTTCGCGAGCCGCTCCTTGTTGCGGAGCTTGACCGCGCGCCAGGCCGACTGGAACTCCGGGTCGCTCGCGTGCGGCACGAGCTTCTCGAGCTGGTCGAGGTCTACTTCCCAGCCCGAGCCGATGCGTGAGGTGATGAGCGCCGACAGGGCCGGGTTGCACTTGGCGATCCAGCGGCGCGGCGTGACGCCGTTGGTCTCGTTGATGAACTTTTCGGGCTCGTACTCGAAGAAATCGTTGAACAGACGCTCGCGCAAGAGCCGCGAATGCAGGGCGGAAACGCCGTTCACGCGCATCGAGCCCACGACGGCGAGGTTCGCCATGCTGAGGCGCTTCTCGCCCGCTTCCTCCACGATCGACATGCGGCGCAGGCGCTCGTCGTCGCCGGGGAAGCGCTTCTTCACCGCCTCGAGGTGGACGGCGTTGATGTCGTAGATGATCTGCAGGTGGCGCGGGAGCACGCGCTCCATGAGCCACACGGGCCAGCGCTCGAGCGCTTCGGGCAGGATGGTGTGGTTCGTGTAGGCGAGGCAGCGGCGCGTGAGGGAGAACGCGTGGTCCCACGACATGTTGTGCTCGTCGACGAGCAGGCGCATGAGCTCCGCGACGGCGAGCGCCGGGTGCGTGTCGTTCATCTGGAACACGGCCTGCTCGTGCAGGTTGTAGAGATCGGCGTGGTAGCGCACGTGCCGCGACAGCACGTCCTGCAGCGTCGCCGACACGAGCATGTACTCCTGCTTGAGCCGGAGCTCCTTGCCCGCAGGCGTCGAGTCGTTCGGGTAGAGGACGCGCGAGATGTTCTCGCTGTCGCTCTTTTCGGCGACCGAGCGGATGTAATCCCCGCGATTGAAGTACGAGATGTCGAAATCGTGCGTCGCGCGCGCGGACCAGAGGCGCAGCGTGTTGACGACCTGGTTTTTGTAGCCCGGAATCGGTGTGTCGAATGGCAGCGCGATCACGTCGTGGGTGTCGACCCACTCGTGCACGGTGCGACCGGAGGCGCCCGTGTACGAGATCACCCGGCCGCCGAAGCGCACCTTGTACGTGCGCTCCGGGCGCGCGATCTCCCAGGGGTTACCGTACTCGAGCCAGTGGTCGGGCGCTTCCTGCTGCACGCCGCCGACGATGTCCTGGCGGAAGATGCCGTAGTCGTAACGGATGCCGTAGCCCATGCCGGCGATGCCGAGCGTCGCCATGGAATCGAGGAAGCACGCGGCGAGACGTCCGAGACCGCCGTTGCCGAGCCCTGCGTCCGGCTCCTGCTCGAGCACCTGATCGAGATCGATGCCGACTCCGGCGAGCGCGGCGCGCGTCTCTTCCTGGATGCCGAGGTTCAAGAGGCCGTCGTCGAGCAGACGGCCCATCAAGAATTCGAGCGAGAGGTAGTAGACGACTTTGGGCTGCTGGCGGTCGCGCCGCTGCCACGTCCTCGTCCAGCGGTCGTACATGCGGTCGCGCGCGACCCGCGCGAGGCTCATGAAGTGATCGAGCCGCGTCGCGGCGCTCGGGTGCTTGCCTTGGTTATACTGAACGTGCTGGACGAAGCTCTTCCGGAGCGAGTCCGGGTCCATGGGAAGCTCGTCGACGGGCGCGCCTGATTTGACCGCGTTTGACACAGCTTGCCTTCTACCAAACTTGTCCCGCGCTTGTGGAAAAATCCCGCGTGGAAAAGCATGCTGGCCTTCGCATGAAGCTCAATGTCGGTCGCGTTTCAGGGAGCGCTCTTCGAGCGCTCGACGTGCTCGTGCGCGCGGACCCGCTCCGCGCCGTGCTCGCCAAGGTGGTGCGTCAGACGCTCGGCATGGATGCGCTCCGCGCGCTGCCACGCGAGCTCCGCGGTGTCGTTCCGTTCGGTCTCGAGCCGCGCGCCGCACGCCCGCGTCGCACGCCGCCGTCGGCCGAGCTTTCGCCGCCCGCGCGCGGCGGCGTGCCGCGGAGCGCGGGAGCTTTGGCGGCGGCGTATCGCTCCG
>DASUGE010000091.1:0-25736 GCA_036274215.1 Polyangiaceae bacterium
GATGACGTACACGCGCGCGCCCGAAGCACGCCCGAACGTGAGCGCCCCGAAGGTATTGATGGCGACCGCGAAGACCGCGAGCGCCCAAAACGCCGCCCCGAAGCGCCGGCCGCCGAGCGCCAGGAGCGCGAACAAGAACACCGCGTAGTCGTTCGAGAATCGGTAGCCGAACTGAACCCAACCGCTGTTCTGGTAAAATAGCGTCGGTAGCGCGACGGCGGCGGCCGTGAGGGCGAGCGCGAGGTGTGGCGGCGCGACGCGCTTCGGCCAGAGCAGCCACAGGTACGCGGGGGTCGTGACCCACAGCGCGAGACCGTGCGCGCTCACGCGGAAGGGGGCCTCGTCGGAGCCGAGCCAGGGCAAGCTCGTGAGCATCACGCCGAGGTTTCGCGCGAGGTAGTGGTAGCTGAAAAGTCCCCACTTCTCGATGCGCGCGTGCCAGACGACCGCGAGGTACCGATAGCCGGTCTCGAATGCATCACCGAACCGGGCTCGGTTGTGGACGAGCGTCGCCCCGAGCACGACGAGCACGGGGAGCGCGAACTCGACGAGCCCACGCACGAACCTTCGCCGATCGAGCGCAGCGAGCCCCTCACGCGTGAACGCGACACCGTTCGGCGAGCACGCCCGAGCGAGCTCGAGCACGAAGAGCGGCGCCGCGAACAGGAGCGGCGCCCGCGTCGCAAAGCCCAAACCGAGCAGGAGGCCCGAGAGCCACGGCCGTTCCGCTCCCAGCGAGACCCAGAAGTAGAGCGCCGCGAGCGTCGCTCCGACGACATGAGCCGCGTACCAGACCGTCCCCTGCTCGGCGCTGAAGAAGTAGACGCTGCCGAACGCGAACAGGAGCGCGAGCGCGAGGTTCTCTCGCTCGCTGCGCGCGCTCTCGGCGCGAGCCCGGAGCTTCTCGAGGCCGAGGAACAAGACCGCGGGCGCGAGACCCGCGAGCAGCAGGAAGAAGCGCCCGTCGGCGACCGACTCGGCCGAGCCGGAGAGCGCGACGGCCGGCAGGAGCAGAAGCGCCGGCAGCGGCGGAAACGGCACGAACCATTTGTCGTCGAATCGGCTGAAGTCGTTGCCCTGCGCGTACGCGGGCGGCGGCCCGCCCAGATCGAGACGCCCGTGGAGCCAGGCCTCGGCCTCGAGCGCGAAGTGGTTGAAGGGCGTGTGCGCGCTCCGCGTTTCGGGTGCCGCAAACGCGAAGTACACGGCGGTCGCCAGCAGGTACAGAGCGAGCGCGAGCGCTCCCCGGCGACGCGCACCCTCGGCCGGCAGCCACGCGAGCATTCGCCCGGACGGTAGTCTTTGCGGGCGAGGGGCGCGAGCGCTACCCTCGGGCCCCGAGCATCTTCCGCATGGAATCCCCCAGTTTCGTCGTTCGCCTCGCCGACCTCGAGCGCGGCCCTCGCACCGTGACCTTCACGCTCAGCGAGGCGTGGCTCACGCGTGAGCTCAGCGACGCCCAGGCCGTACCGCTCGCCCCCGGCACGGCGACGGTCGAGCTCATGAAGAGCGGCGGCACCGTGATCGTGCGCGGCAAGGCCGACGTGCGCCTGACCGTGCCCTGCGTCGTGACCCTCGACCCGGTCCCGTTCGAGCTCAAACCCGAGATCTTCCTCGAGCTTTCCCGCGAGCCCGAAACCTACGGCAAGGCGCCCGCGGCAAAAGCCGGCGCGAAGGCCTCCAAGGACGCCGCTTTTGGGGCCGGGGCCTCAAAAGCTCACGCGAAAGCGCGGGGGCGGACCGAGCGGCATGGGCGCGGAAAAGATGACGACGAGCTAACAGCCGAAGAAGCCGCCACCGATACCTACAAAGGTGAGGAGATCGTGCTCGACGGGTTCTTCCGCGAGTTCCTCCTGCTCGAAATCCCGCCCTACCCACGCCGTTCCGACTTGCCTTCCGCCGAGGAAAGTCTAAGCTCCCGCCCCCTCGCAGGCCCCCCTGGCGAGGCGAAGCCCCTCGACCCGCGGCTTGCGCCTCTCCTCGGGCTAGCCAATCGCCTGCGGGGCGAAAGAGACAAGGAGTAGACCGTGGCCGTACCGAAGCGACGCCTGAGCAGCAGCAAGCGCAACATGCGCCGTGCCAACCACGACAAGGTGACGGCACCGAGCATCGTCCCTTGCCCCAATTGCTCGGCCCCCATGGTCCCGCACCGAGTTTGCCCGTCCTGCGGCCACTACAAGGGCCGCGCCGTCCTCAAGAACAAGACCGCTTAGCTGGTTGAACCATTTTTGGTGACGCCGGCAGGGGTCCGAGAGTAGGAAGCATCCCCATGGGCACCGAGCGGCCCGGCAGCCAAATCTTGGGGACGGGCGCTTACGCCCCCGAACGCGTCCTCACCAATCACGAGCTGGCGCGGATGGTGGATACCTCCGACGAGTGGATCCGCGAGCGCACGGGCATCAGCGAGCGCCGCATCGCGAAGGAGGGGGAGACCGCGAGCGACATGGCGCTCCAGGCGTCACGCCGCGCTCTCGAGGCCGCCGGCATCACGGCGCAGGACCTCGACATGATCATCGTCGGCACGGTCACGGGCGACCTGCCAATGCCGGCCTGCGCCGCGATCCTGCAGCGGAAGCTCGGGGTCACGACCATCCCCTCCTTCGACGTGTCGGCGGCATGCGCGGGGTTCATCTACGGCCTCTCGATCGGCGACCAGTTCATCCGCACGGGCGCCCTCAAGCGCGTGCTCGTCGTGGGCGTCGAGCTCTTGAGCCGCATCCTCAACTGGAAAGATCGCGTGACGTGCGTGCTGTTCGGCGACGGCGCCGGCGCGGCGGTGCTCGGCCCGGCCAGCGACGACGGGCGCGGCGTGCTCTCGACCCGCCTCTATACCGACTCGGGCCTCGTCGACTCGCTCTGCATCCGCGCCGGTGGCAGCCAGGAGCCGCTCACCGTCGAAGGCCTGAAGGAGCAGCGCGACAAGGTCTTCATGGTCGGCTCCGACATCTTCAAGATCGCCGTGAAAAACCTGACCTCGGCGTCGAAGGCAGCCCTCGAAGCGGGCGGGCTCCGCGCGAGCGACGTGAGCTGGGTCGTGCCTCATCAGGCGAACATGCGCATCATCACGCAGGTAGCGATGCGCCTCGACATCCCGATGGAGCGCTACGTGCTCAACATCGATCGCTACGGAAATACCTCGAGCGCCTCGATCCCCATCGCCTTGGACGAGGGCATCCGCGACGGGCGCATCAAGCGTGGAGACACGGTCCTCATGTGCGCGCTCGGCGCCGGCATTTCCTGGGGCAGCGCGCTGATTCGAGTATGAAACGACGATGAGCACGGCTTGGCTTTTTCCCGGTCAGGGCACGCAAGAGGTCGGCATGGGCAAGGCGCTCTGCGAAGCGTCACCCGCCGCCCGCGCCCACTTCGAGAGCGCCGATCGCGCGCTCGGTTTCGCGCTCGGCAAGCTCTGCTTCGAAGGACCACTCGAAGAGCTCACGCTCACGAAGAACGCGCAGCCCGCGATCCTGACGGCCAGCATCGCCGCACTGGCCGCGCTGCGTGAGACGCGCCCGGAGCTCGCACCGCCGGCCTTCGCCGCAGGCCATTCGCTCGGCGAATACAGCGCGCTCGTCGCGGCCGGCGCGCTCGCGTTCGAGGACGCGGTTCGCATCGTTCACCTGCGTGGCCGCGCCATGCAGGAAGCCGTGCCCGAAGGCCAGGGCGCGATGGCCGCCGTGATGGGCGGGGACGACGCGACCGTGAGCACGCTCTGTGCCGATGCCGCACAGGGCGAGGTGCTCGCGCCGGCCAACTTCAACTCACCGGGCCAAATCGTGATCTCGGGCGCGGCTCCCGCGGTGGCGCGCGCCGTCGAGCTCGCTCCGTCACGCAAGCTCAAGGCGATCCCGCTCAAGGTGAGCGCGCCGTTCCACTCGGCGCTGATGGCGCCCGCGGCTCGCGCGGTCGAAGCCGCCCTCGCACAGATCACCATCGGCAAGCTGGCGTTCCCGGTCGTCGCCAACGTCTCTGGAAAGCCCAACCAAGATGCCGAGCGCGTGCGCGAGCTCCTCGTGCGACAGGTCGACGGCCCGGTGCGCTGGCAGGAGTCGATCGCCTTCATGGCCGAGGCGGGCGTGACCGACGCGCTCGAGATCGGCCCGGGCAAGGTCCTCGCTGGACTCGTGAAGCGCATCGACAAGCGCATCAGCGTCTCGGGTGCTTTCGAGCCCGACTCGCTCCGCGCCGGCTAGGACGCGCGCTCGGGCTCCCCCCTTGGCGCGCTGCGCCAAGCTCGGGTGCAAAGTCCCCTTCGCACGCGGTGCGGGCCCATTTCACGAGGACGGCACGCTGGAGCCTGCTTTCCGTCACAATCCGCTTTGCAGCCACCCTGGGCGTGCTAAAGAGGCCGCCGCTCGCATGTTCGACCTCACCGGCAAAGTTGCCTTCGTCACCGGCGGATCCCGGGGCATTGGGCGCGCCACGGCACAAGCGCTGGCCGAGCTCGGCGCGCACGCCGTTCTCACCTACGTCGGCAACGAAGGCCAAGCGCGCGAGACGGTCGACGCGATCCTCGCCGCGGGCGGCAAAGCCGAAGCATTGCGTCTCGACGTCGCCGACGGCGCCGCAGCCGAAAGCGCGATCGCCGAGACGGCGAAGCGACTCGGACGGCTCGACATCCTCGTCGCGAACGCCGGCATCTCCATCGACGCGCTCCTGCTACGGCTCAAGGACGACGACTTCGATCGCACGCTCGGCATCAATCTGAAGGGCGCCGTCGCCTGTTCGCGCGCTGCGATCCGGGTGATGATGCGCGCCAAGACGGGCCGCGTGATCTTCGTGTCCAGCGTCGTGGGCGAGATGGGCAACGCCGGCCAGACGGCCTACGCAGCGTCGAAGGCAGCGCTGCTCGGCGTCACCAAGAGCTTGGCGCGCGAGTACGCATCGCGCGGGATCACCGTCAACGCCGTCACTCCCGGCTACATCGATACCGACATGACTACCGTCCTCACCGGTGAGGCCCGCGAGCGAACCGTCGCCGGCATTCCGGTCGGGCGGACCGGGACCGGGCGCGAGATCGCGACGGCAATCGCTTACTTGGCCTCGGACGAGGCAGCCTACGTCACCGGGCAAACGCTGCGGGTGAACGGCGGCATGTATATGTAATTGTTCTAGATTCCGAGATACCCCCTAAAAACGCATGCAATCGGGCAAGTCCCTGGTGTAGACGCCCCCGAGAACGAAAGAGGCATCATGGCTGAAGGTCGCAACATCACGGCCGAAGTGAAGCGGATCATCAAAGAGCAGCTCGACGTCGACGAGAAGGACATCAAGCCGGAATCCACCTTCATCGACGACCTGGGCGCCGACTCGCTCGGACTGGTCGAGCTGGTGCTGGCCTTCGAGGAAGCCTTCGAGATCGACATCCCCGACGAGGACACGGAGAAGATCCGGAGCGTCCAGGATGCGGTCGATTACATCGAGAAGCATCTCGCGAGCTAGGCGTTCGCCCGGCCGAGCGAGCTCACGACGGGCTCGCTCGGGCTGAGCGGCCCTACTCGAGAATCTCCATGGAGCGCGTCGTAGTCACAGGCCTCGGCCTCGTCACGCCCAACGGGATAGGCGTGGATGCGAGCTGGCAGTCGCTCGTCAACGGCAAGAGCGGGGTCGGCCCGATCACGCTGTTCGACACGGCGAACGGCTACGCCACGCGCATCGCCGCGGAGGTGAAGGGGTTCGAAGCCGCCGACTTCATGGAGAAGAAGAAGATCAAGGAGGTCGCGCGCTTCATCCCGTTCGCGATGGCCGCCACGAAGATGGCGCTCGAGCAGGCCGAGCTCGGCCTCACGGACGAAGAGCGCGAGCGCGCAGGCGTGTTCATCGGCGTCGGCCTCGGCGGCCTCGAGAACCTCGAGCGCTGCACGCTCACGCTCGAGCACAAGGGTCCGGGCAAAGTGAGCCCGTACTTCATCCCTTCCCTGATCGCGAACATGGCCTCGGGCCAGGTTTCGATCGCGTTCGGTCTGCGGGGACCGTCGCTCTCTCACACGAGCGCCTGCTCGTCGAGCGCTCACGCCATCGGCGAAGCGATGCGCTGGCTGCAGCGCGGCGACGCGGATGTCATGGTGGCAGGCGGCGCCGAAGCGACCATCAGCCCGATCGGCATCGCGGGCTTCAGCGCGATGTTCGCGTTGAGCCGCCGCAACGACGAGCCCGAGCGGGCGAGCCGCCCTTGGGACAAGGGGCGCGACGGTTTCGTGTGCGGTGAAGGCGCCGGCACGCTCGTGCTCGAGACGCTGACGCGCGCGAAGCGACGCGGTGCCCGCATCCTGGCCGAGCTCGTCGGCTACGCGGCGACGAGCGACGCCTTCCACATCACGAAGCCCTCGCCGAACGGCGCGGGTGGCGCGCGCGCCATGCGCCTCGCGCTCAAAGACGCGCAGATGTCACCCGATCAGATCGAGTACATCAACGCGCACGGCACCTCGACCCCCGCGGGTGACGCGGAGGAGTCGAAAGCGATCGTGGACGTGTTCGGCGCGCACGCGACGGACAAGAAGCTCTGGGTGAGCTCCACGAAGAGCATGATGGGCCATCTGCTCGGCGCGGCCGGCGCGGTCGAGTCCGGCGTCTGCCTGAAGGCGATGGAGACCTCCGTCATTCCTCCGACGATCAACCTCGTCGATCAGGATCCGGATTGCCCGCTCGACTTCGTGCCGCTGAAGGCGCGCGAGCGCAAAATCCGCCGCGCGATGTCGAATAGCTTTGGCTTCGGCGGGACGAATGCGTGCTTGATCTTCAAGAGTTTCGAGGGCTGAACGGAGCCTGAGGCGCCGTGCGACCCGCGGCGCATGGTGCGGACGGAGCGCCGGTTTGTCGAGTGGGTCTCGACCGCTATGATCCAGTCGATCCCCGAGTAACCTCCGATGCAGTGCCCTTTCTGTAGAGCCATGGAAAGCCGCGTGGTCGATTCGCGCTTGGCGGCGGGCGGAGCAGCGGTGTGGCGGCGGCGTGCCTGCGACGGATGCCAGAAGCGATTCACGACGTACGAGCGCGTGGAGCACTCCTTGCCGATGGTCGTGAAGAAAGACGGCCAGCGCGAGCCTTTCGATCGCGAAAAAATCTTGCGCAGCCTGCGCGTGGCCGCGAACAAACGCCCCATCTCCGCCGACGCCCTCGAGCAGACGGCTTCCGAGCTCGAGCGCGAGATCGCCGAGGGCGGGGACAAGGAAATCGCCTCGGTGGTGATCGGAGAGCGGGTCATGGCACGCTTGAAGTCGCTCGATGGCGTCGCGTACGTGCGCTTCGCGAGCGTCTACAAATCGTTCCGCGACATCGACGAGTTCATGGCTGAAATGGACGACCTGCTCCGCTCTCGAGGAACGCGGCCGTGACGGATCTCGACAGCCCGCACATGCAACGAGCCCTAGAGCTCGGACGCCAAGGCGATCCTTCACCGAACCCGCACGTCGGCTGCGTCATCGCCCAGGGCGACAAGATCGTCGGCGAAGGTCATCATGCCTCCGCCGGCGGCGAGCACGCGGAGATCACGGCGCTCAAGGCGGCGGGTGCAGCCGCGCGCGGCGCCACCCTCTACGGGACGCTCGAGCCCTGCAACCACGTCGGCAAGACCCCTCCGTGCGTGGATGCCATCTTGGAAGCCGGGATCAAGCGCGTCGTCGTCGGGCGACGCGACCCGAATCCGCGCGTGACGGGCGGCGGCATCGAGCGCCTCGAAAAAGCGGGCATCGAGGTGAAGCTCGGCGTGCTCGACCGCGAGTGCAAAGAGCTCATCCGCCCTTGGACGCACTTCATCACGACCGGCAAGAGCTACCTCTCGCTCAAGCTCGCCGTCTCGCTCGACGGCCGCATCGCGACGCGCACTGGAGCGTCGAAATGGATCACCTGCCAGGAATCGCGGGCCCGCGTGCACCAGCTCCGCGGACAGCACGACGCCGTGATGCTCGGCGTGAACACGGTGCTCGCCGACGATCCGCGCCTCACGGTGCGCGACGTCCCGGGACGGAGCCCGATTCGCGTCGTGATCGACAGCAAGCTCAGGATCCCGCTGACGTCGCATCTCGCGCAGACGGCCCTTCAAACGCCGACCTGCGTCATGACCACGCAAGCCGCCTCCGAAGCTGCCGAGCACGCGCTCGCGGCTCTCGGCGTGCGCGTCGTTCGGGTGCCGGCAACCGCCGAAGGGCGCTGCGATCCGCACGCTGTCTTGAGCGAGCTCGCCGCGCGCGAGGTCGTCAACGTCTTGTGCGAAGGCGGGGCGGAGCTTGCCGGCTCGCTCCTCGCCGCTCGCCTGCCGAGCGAGCTTCACGTGTTCGTGGCCCCGGTGCTGCTCGGGCCCCGCGGGCGGCCCGGAGCCGTGGACTGGGCGGGCCCCGAGAGCCCCTCCGATGCGCCGCGCATCAACCCGGCACGCTGGGAGCTTTGCGGAACCGACGCCTACGTCTGGGGGCCCATCGTGTTTCCGAAGAAGACGCCGACGAAGCCTGGGGCGTAGCGCCACGCGCGCGGGGAGCCTCCGTTGCCGGACCCAGGGGCCGGTGTTAGATTGCGCGGGTCACGATGATCCGCGAGATTTTGGAGTACCCGGACCCGCGCCTGCGCGAGGTGGCCAAGCCCGTTACGGAGGTCACTCCCGAGATCCAGGCGCTGGTCGACGACATGGCCGAGACCATGTACGACGCCCCCGGCGTCGGCCTAGCCGCCCCGCAAATCGGCGAAAACCATAGGATTTTCGTGGTGGATTGCGCGGAGGAGGACGAGCCGAGCGATCTCAGGGTCTTCATCAACCCGGAGATCTTCGAGAAGGACGGCCAAGTCGTGTGGAACGAGGGCTGCCTCTCCTTCCCCGGCGTGCGCGAGGAGATCAAGCGGGCCGAGCACGTGAAGGTGCGGGCCCTGGATCGCTCCGGCAAGCCTTTCGAGCTCGAGGCGCACGGCTTGCTCGCGGTCGCGATCCAGCACGAGACCGACCACCTGAACGGCGTGCTCATGGTCGACAAGCTCAATGCCCTCAAGCGCCGGATGATGGGTCGGCGCCTCGCGCAGGCCCGTAAAGAAGCCGAGAACTCCGCCGAGTAGGCGTCTTCCACGGTCCGGCCGAGCGGGCCCTGTCGCCGTGCGCTTCGTGCGCGGCGCATCCCTTCGCTGGCCCTCGCGCACGGCCGCGGTCGACCGTGCGCGGGCAGGTGCTTCGTTACTTCGGAATCGGCAGCGGGCAAGGGCCGCAGTCGAGAACCTTGCCGCACCCGTCACCGGTGAAGCCGCAGGTCACCATGAGGTCGTCGCACGTCTGCGGGGTGCATGCGGGCGGCGGCGGCGTGTCACCCACGCAGGTCGCGAGATCGAACAGCATGTAGAGCAGGACCTTCTCCTGCTTGGTGAGGTCACCCGTGCCGCAAACGCTCGGGAACGTCGTGCCGTTCGTCATGCCGACGCTCACGTGGAACCCGCTGTACGCGACGCGGCCGCAAGCCGCGTCCGCCGGCGACGCGTAGGGAGTGTTGAACGAGAACTGCTGGACCCTCTCGCCCGCCTTGTCGTCGATCGAGTCGGTGTAGACGAACTCTTCCGACGACATACCGAGCGTACCCGCCTGGCTGCGCGGCTCGGCGATCTCGAACGCGTAACCCGGGGCTGCCGCGACCATTTCGGCCTCCGCCCAATCCGCGAACGACTGGATGCGCGGGCTCGCGCGCGGTCGCCCGACCGACACGATGCCGTTGCCCTTCTGAAGACCCGATGTGTTGGCGGTGAGATCCCACATCGCCGCCGCATCGAGGCCCGTGGTCAGTGGGTCCGCCGCGTCGTAGGCCTGCATGCCGTTCCCGTAGAGCCAGGTGTAGCGGAGATGGCTCACGAACATACGGCCGCCACGGTTCACGTAGTTGATGACGTTTTCGCCGAACTCGTCGCGCTCGTTGTACGTCGGCTGCCCGGGCCCCGTGTTGCCCATACCCGCCTGACCCATGCCGCCTCGGACGCCGCTGCTGGAGTCCGCATACTGGCCCTCGCAGTCGGCGAGGACGATGTCGTAGCTCGTGAGGCGCTTCGGGTCGCCGTAGAGCACGTCTTCGAGCGGCGTGCTCGCGTCGATGCGGGCACCGTCGCCCTCGTTGACGTCGGCGTTCGAGCGCCCCTGGTAGATGTGGACGCGCGCCGGATCGTCGCCCGCCGCGCCCGGGTTCTTGAACTCGTCGTGCGAGAGGCCCATCTTTTCGAGCACGCATTCCATCGCGTCGATGGAGCCGGTCGTGACGGCGATGCGCGGAATGTTCACTGCCAGGCCGTCCGACATGCTGCGCGGCAGGCGCGTCGGATTGTCGGGCAGCGTGGTCGGCAGCGCAGTCGTCTGGCATGCGGCGCTTTCCGGCACCGTGTAGGTGAACGCGCGCCGGAAGCGGCCGGCCTTCACGACCATGGTGAACTCGTCACCGACCGGCACGTTGCCCTCGAGCTTGAACGCGCCCGTAGCGTCCGTGACCGTGCCGACCAAGAGCGGGCCCAGATCCTGGTCCTCGCAGCGGTCGCAGCTCTCGCCGCCGTCGGGGATGCCGGCCGTGATCGCCGGTAGCTCGTCGACGCCCTTGTTCCGCATGATGTAGACGAACGCGTTCGGAACGCCGACTTGATTGCCGGTGTTGGCGTCGTCACGACCCGGCGTGATGACCCGACCGGTGATGGCGGTCATCGTGCCGGCGTTGCTGCAGTCCGGAACCGACGCGCAGAGCTCGCACGGCTCGCCGCCGACCATGCACTTCGCGGGTGCATCGACGCCGCCCACGCAAGCCTCGAGCGGGCCGCACGTGAAGCCTTCGTCCGCGCAGTTCGTGACCTTGCCGCAGGCGTCGACGATCGAGCCGCACTCGTACCCCTGCTCCGCGCAGGTCGTCGGCGGGCATCTGTCCATGCTCGACTGCCCGGCGCTCGGGTTGATCACGACGGTGCCGCCCGTCGCGCCGCTGCCGCCGAGCCCCATCTCCGTGCCGCCCATGCCGGCGGCCGTGCTACCGCCCGTTGCCCCTGAACCGCCCACGCCCGTCGCGGCGCCTGCGCCGGTCGTGAGACCCTTGGTGTCGCGCGCGATGTCGGCGGGCTGCTGGCACGCGGCCGCGGCGATGAGTCCGAGCGCCGTCGTCGTGAGGCGATGCCGTGCACGACCGGCGAGATCTTGGGGGCGCTCGCGCCCGGAATCGGAGACTTTGCAGATCATACTTTGCCCGTTGTTACTGAGCGTCGAAACGGCTCAGCCAGAGTGTTTGGGAGGAGGTTTTTTTAGGCGCCGAACTCGACCACCTTCACCACCACTTCAACAAAGTATGCGCCCGCGGGCCGGCGCGCGTCCAGCAACGAAGCGGTCATTACCCACGAGACTGACGTTCCGTTCGAATCGCAAAGTTCGGAGCCCATCGGACACGATGGACGAGCCCGCATCGACGCAAGCGCGCTCGCGAGCAGTCGCGCGCAGCCGAACACAGGGGAAAGCAGTGACGATCGCGCGCGTGAGCACGCGAAGTCGTGCACGGAAACCGGTGCCATGCGCGCTCGTGAGCGGCGCTTCAGCGTGAAAGTGGCCGTGAGAACAGCGCGGCCTCGAGCTGGATGCCGCGCGCGCGCAACGTTTCGGCGACGTGCGGCACGGTGCCGCTCGTCACGAAGCTGCCCTCGATCGCGCCGCCGGCCGCCGTGCGATCCGCGACGAACGTGTAAACGTCGCTCACCTCGACGCTCTGCGGTCCGCTGCCGACGATCTCGGCGACGCGCATCACCCGGTAGCGACCGTCGCGCTGCTGCGCCACTTCGACGACGACGTCGAAGGACGTCGCCACGAGCTCACGCGCCGTCGACGGCGTGATCGCCGGATTGACGATCGAAAGATCGGCCGCCAAGCGTCCGAGCGCGCGCGCGAGCCCCGCGCCGAAGCGCGACGCCACGACGCCGTCGACTCCGTCACCGATGGCGTCGAGCACCGCACCCGCGAGCCCGGCCGGCGTCACGTCTGCGACGATACGCGCCGCGGGAACGCGGGCCGCGACCTGCACGGCGTGATGCAGCCGATCCGCCGTCTGGTTCACGTCGATACGCGCCATCGACGTGAACGGCGGGCTCGCCGCGTCGGCGATCCAGACCGGAGCGCCATCCGCCGGCACGATGGAGAGCGCACCGAGCAGCGTCTCGGGACCGCCGTCCCGCGCGCCCACCACCAGCAGATTGAGCCGCGCGTGGATGCAGTGCTGAAGGAACGTCGCCATCGCGCGCGACACGGTGCCGCGACGCACGAGCTCGTCGAGGGTCAGGGTGGTGCGGCGGGGGCGACGAACCACGAGAATGCTGCCGTGCGGCACGCCACTCCCGAGCGATATCTCGAGCGTCGCGCCGTGCTGCAGCCGCCGCTCGACCGCCACCTCGTCGGGCCGCAGCGGCACGCCGGTTTGCTCGCACAGGCGGCAGAGCGTCCAGGTCAGGCTCTCCTCGGACGAGAACCCTGGCTCTACTGCGACCCCGCGACCGGGGCGCGAGACCAGAACGTGATCGAAGCGCGGCACGCCGATTTCGGCGACGCTCGTGTCGGAGAGCAGCGGGCCGAGCGGACCGAGCTCGAGGAGCTCCGAGCGCGCTCGCGCGAGCACGCGCTCGCCGTCGATACCGGGCAAATCCTTCTCGGACGCCTTCCAGATCTCCCGCAAAAGTGGCTCGACTCGCTGCTCGAGCGACGGATCGGCCGGGAGCCTCAGGTCGTAGCCCGTGAGCCGCTCGGCGACGCGCGCGACGAGCGTGGCGACGCTGTCGCTGAGATCGGTCTGCTCGGGCCCCTCCACGCCGTCCGGGGTGCTGCGCGCGGGCGCCTGAGGAGTGACGGCCTCGAAGGAGTGGGCCGTGGGCCGACCGACGGGCTCCTCCGCCACGCCGGCATGCGAAGAAGAAAGTGGGGCCTGACTCTGCTCTTCGGACGGCGGCGCCGACTCCGTGCGCGAGGTGTTGCGCTCGACCTCGGCCCCGACGGCGGCGTCCGCCGACTCCGACTCGGGCTCGATCCGGAGCACGAAGTCGCCGACGTAGATCCGGTCCCCTTCTCGAACGATCGTGGCCTGCGCGATGCGGCGCCGGTTGACGTAGGTGCCGTTCGTGCTGTTGAGGTCGGTGACGATGAAGCGCCCATCCCGATAAAGCAGGCGGGCATGGCGCTTCGAGACGTTCCCCTTCGGCAGGACGATGTGGTTGCCCTGCACGCGGCCGACGCTGACTTCGCTGGTCTCGAAAACCTCGCGTCGCTCGGTCCCGCCTTTTTCGTGGATCACGATCGAGAAGGCGGGGGCTTTGGCGCCGGAAGCAGGCGAAATCACGACCAGGTTAACCTTGTCGAATAGTAGCCCCTGCTGTCAATCACGGGCCCCGCTCCACACGCGCGCGGCCCGTCGGCCGCACTCTGGCTCGCTACCCCACCACTTGGTCCCGCCCCGCCGGTTCCGCGTAGGCCCGCTCAGCCTTCGCGAATGGCTCGCTCGTTCCGGACGTCGCTCGTGACGAGCTCGAGCAGCTCCCCGGCCAACGCCATCACGTCGCGCTCGCTGAAGCCGCCGGCGCGAAACTCGCGGTAAATGTTTTTGGCCAGGATGGCGACCGCCTTCGGGTCGCTCGGTTTGCGGTGCGTGTCGAGTGCTTCGGACATGGGTGACAGGCGGGGCCGTATCCAAGAATGGTGCCGAGCTTCCATGATCCCTCAATTAGCGGGAATTTGATGAAGCCACCGCCCGCACCGCGAAGTCCGCTTCGCGTTTGGGCGCGAAAAACCAGGAGGTGGTGGTGCAAGTCCTTACGCGCATTGAGGAAACTGGTTGAACAACTTGAACTGGTTCAACCGGCATACGCGGCGACCGTTTCTTTGGACGGTCGCTCGATGGCGGAAAGCACGCTCGTGATGAGCTCGCGGCCGTCGTCGTCGAAGTACAGCGCTTCGCCAACCTGCGGCGGCTCGCACGAGGGAACCGCCGTTCCGTTCTCATAGAAACGCACGCCGCCCGCGAGCTTGCGCTGCACGGCCAGGTGCGAATCGAGCCAGCGGCCGGTTCGGCGATCACGGACCGCGACGCATTCGTCGCCGCGAAAGTGGTACTCGGTGTTTCGCGTCACGTACATGCGGTGGACGCGACGTTCAGGGCCACGGTAACGACTGTTGAACAAGGCCGCCTCCTCGGGTTGATGGGTGCCGCGGCTATCAGACGCCGAAGGGCGAGCTCTGGCCAATTTCTTCGGACGTTACGTAAGCCGAGGCCGGCGCGCGACGGCCACTATCGCGGCGTACTTGCTCGTGACGAAGCCGGTCGGAATACGATCTCGCCATGGCGTCGGCACGCGCCGGTTCCAAATCGAAAGGCCCCGGCCTCCGCAAGACACGGAGAGCGCCGCTCGTGGAGCGCCGCACGCTCGAGCTCTACCGCAGCAGCGACTACCGCTGGCGCGAGCTCTTCGAATGCGCCGACGTGATGAGCGAGGGGGCCACCCGCGAGGAGCCCGACGGCGCCACCTACTACGGCTCGACCAGCGTGCTCTTGCCGTTCGCCTCACGCGGGGGCGGCGTACCGGACGAGCTCGGAGCGAACGTCGTGGAGGTGATCGCCAAGGATCCGCACGCGCGGCTGCGCGCCGTGCGGATCGCGTGCCGCGAAGCGCAGGTCCGTTCGAACGCGCGCATCGGACGGGTACGTGCGGAGCTCTACGTACGGGCCGACCCCCACGGCGTACGAGTCGACGTCGACGTCGAGGCACGGGTGTTCGCCGACGCGCAGCCCCGCCCGCCGCGACGGGTCGCCCCTCATCCGCCGGAGCCGAAGCGCGGCTCGCGCGGAGCGTGAGCCGAGGCGTGCGCGTGGAGGTACGTCAAGACCCAAGTTCGTCGGCGCCAGCGCTCCCGGCTGACGGTTCAGTGAGCGATGTCTTGACAGGAGACCGGCGTGGGCAGAGTGATCCATGACGTCACGAGTTACCAGGGCCATGAGTCGCAGGAAGCAGCGCGACGAGAAGATCATCCATGTGGTGTTCGGCCCCGGTGGCGGACGCATGCAGCATCGCGCCGACGGCGCGACGCGCGGAGATGCGCCGCCCACTGACGCGAGCCGCGAGCCGCTCACCGACTTGTTCTCGTGTGGCGAGATCTCTCGCCTGCTCGACATCACGCCCGCGCGGCTGCGCACGCTCGATCGTGCCGGCGTCGTCTCCCCGACGGCGCGACGGCGCGGACGGCGCGCCTACACGTTCTCGGATCTGATCGCGCTCCGGACGGCGCAGTCGCTGCTCGAGAAGCGCGTGCGTTTGCGCGACGTGACGCGCGCGGTCACGGCGCTGCGCAAGTCGCTGCCGAAGGTGACGCGCCCGCTGCAGGAGCTGCGCATCGTCTCCGACGGCGAGCGCGTCGTCGTGCGCAGTCAGGACGGCGCGTTCGAGCCCCTGACGGGGCAGATGCTCCTGGATTTCGAGGTCAAGACGCTGCGCGACGACGTCGTGCGCGTGCTGCGGCCCTCGGCGGGGCGCGAGCGCGCGCGGACCGCCTACGAGCTCTACCTCCGCGCGAGCCAGCTCGACGAAGAGCCCGCTTCGATGGACGAGGCGGAACGGCTGTATCGGGAGGCCATCCAGCTCGATCCGTGGCTCGCCATCGCCTACACGAACCTCGGCAACATCCGCTTCCGTCGCCAGGACGGCGGCCACGCCGAGGAGCTCTACAAGAAGGCGCTCGAGATCGATCCGCGTCAGCCCGAAGCTCAGTACAACCTCGGCTACGTGATGCTCGAGCGTGGTGAGCCGGACACGAGCATCCCGCTCTTCCTCGGTGCCATCGAAAGCGATCCGAAGTTTTCGGACGCCTACTTCAACTTGGCGATGGCCTACGAGCAGGTCGGCGAGTCGCAGAAGGCGCGGCCGTATTGGAAGAGCTACATCATGCTCGAGCCGTCCGGCACCTGGACCGAGATCGCCAAGCGGCACCTTTAGTCTCGCGGGCGCCCTCTCCCCCGCGGAGCGAGCTCGGCGGGCCTTCCCCAACGCGCGCGGCGCTAGCGGCGCGGGAGACGTTGGTGCTTGAGGGACGGCAGCGAGCTGCGGACGTCGTCGAGGCGCGTCGAGACGAGGTCCGCGAGTGCAAAACCGGGGCCGTCGGGTGCCTCGGCGACGACGGTGCCCCAGGGATCGGCGACGAGGGCGTGACCGTACGTGACCCGGCCGAGCGGGTGCTTGCCCCACTGGGCCGCGGCGACGACGTAGCTCTGCGCTTCGATGGCGCGGGCGCGCAGAAGGACGTGCCAGTGGTCCTTGCCCGTGTGGAGCGTGAAGGCGGCGGGCACGAGCAGGACCTCGGCGCCCTCACGCGTGAGCTCGCGATAGAGCTCGGGAAATCGGAGGTCGTAGCAAATCGAGAGCCCGAGCCGAAAACCGGCGGCGTCGAAGACGACAGGGCGCTCGCCCGCGGTGTTGCCGCGCGATTCCTCGTAGGAGCTTCCGTCCGCGAGCTCGACGTCGAAGAGGTGGATTTTCCGGTAGCTCGCGGCGAGCGCGCCGTTCGGCGCGAACGCAAGGGCCGTATTGTAGGGGCGCGCCACGTCGTCCGAGCGCTCCGGCATGCCGCCGGCAACCAAGTGGATGTGGTGCTCGCGCGCGAGCGCCGCGAGAGCGCTCTGAATCGGAGCGTGGGGTTCTCCGAGCGTCTCGGCGTGCTTCGCGCGCGTCTGCTCGTCACCCATGAACGCGAAGTTCTCGGGCAAGAGCACGAGGCGCGCCCCGCGGGCTGCAGCGTCCTTCACGATGCGCGCCACCGTCCCGAGATTTTCGGCCACGTCCGCCTGGCTCGATAGCTGCACCGCCGCAACGGTGGAACGGCGGGGTTCGGACGCGTGATCGGCGTCGGCCATGCTCGTGCCGAAGCCTAGCATTCGTGGCGCCGGGCATCCGACTCCGTTCTATGACGCCCCACCCCATGGACGAATGCTTCATCCGGCCGGGAGGACCCGCTAGTGTTAGATCCGAGGGCCACCGGCAGCCGTGACCGACAAGCGCACCGACGAAATGCAGACGTTCGACGCCTCGCGGCGCGATCGTCCCCGAGGGCGGGCCGGCCTCGTGCTGCTCTACGCCGGCGAGTACGCGGCGCTCCCTGCCGCGTGGCCGCTCGCCAAGAGCACGACCGTGATCGGCCGCGACGGCTCGGCCGACATCGTGCTCGCCGTGAGCGCCGTGTCGCGGCGCCACGCGGAGATCACGCTGCAAGGCGACGATTTCATCGTGCGCGACCTCGGAAGCCGCAACGGCGTCCTCGTGAACGGGCACCCCGTGAAGGAGGGAGCCCTCGAGCCCCTCGACGAGCTCCGCATCGGCGACGCGATCCTGAAGCTCGTCGAGGAGGGTGTCGACGACTACGCGGCTTACCGCATCGACGGCGCGCTCGTGGGGCCGGCTCGACGTCGCGCGCCGGCTTCGGCCGCGCTCGTCGGCGGGCTGCAGATCGACCGCATCTTGGGCGAGCTCTACCGCGTGGCGCGCGCGCCGCTCAACGTGCTCCTGCTCGGCGCGAGCGGCACCGGCAAGGAGGTCGTTGCTTCGGAGCTCCACCGCTTGAGCGGTCGGGCGGGACGCTTCGCGGCGGTCAACTGCGCCGCCATTCCGGGCAACCTGCTCGAGAGCGAGCTCTTCGGCTACAAGCGCGGAGCCTTCTCGGGCGCCGAGCGCGACAAGCCCGGGCTCATTCGCGCGGCCGACGGCGGGACGCTCCTGCTCGACGAGATTGGCGACATGCCGCTCGAAGCGCAGGCCAAGCTCCTGCGCGTCCTGCAGGCGCGCGAGGTGCTGCCGCTTGGCGCGACCACACCCGAGCAGGTGGACGTGCGCATCGTCGGCGCGACGCATCGCGACCTCGGCCGGCTGCAGACCGAAGGGAAATTCCGCGAGGACCTCTACGCACGCCTCAACGAGTACAAGCTCTCCCTCCCCGCCCTCTACGAACGGAAGGAGGACGTGTTCGCCCTGCTCACGAGCTTCCTCGCCCGCCTCGGCAGGAGCGACCTCAAGCCGAGCTTCCCGTACATGACGGCCCTTCTCCACCACGACTGGCCGTACAACGTGCGTGAGCTCGAAGCGTGCATCAAACGCTCGGTGGCGCTCGCCGACGGCCCGGTGCTCCTGCCCGAGCATCTTCCGGAGGCCGTGACGGAGGCCATGGAGACGTATGGTCAGGCGGCGCCGGCTCCCGGCGTGCCGAGTCGGCTGCCGCCGGCCGGAACCGGGGCACCGAGCGAGCAGGAGCTTCGGGACCTTTTGGCCGCGCACGGCGGCAACGTAGCGGCCGTCGGGCGGGTGCTCGGCAAGGCGCGCATGCAGATCCACCGCTACATGAAGCGCTACTCGATCGAGATCGAAGAGTATCGCACTTGACGGGGTGCGAGCGGTTCCAGGTTGACGCTCGGCTCCGAACCCCGTAGCGAAGCCGACCCGAGCGTGGCAACCAAGCGAAAAGCGGGCAAGCAGTCAGGCGGCAGCGGTGCGCGGCGCGAGCCTCCGGACGGCTCGAACGGCGAAGGGCAGCTCGGCTTGTTCCGCGAGGAGCCGGTCCCGCTGCACGAAATCGCGCAGACGCGCTACCTGAACTACGCCCTCAGCGTCATCACGAGCCGCGCGCTGCCCGACGTGCGCGACGGGCTCAAGCCCGTGCAGCGCCGCATCCTCTACACGATGTGGCAGCAGGGGGTCGGTCCCGACGCCAAGCACCGAAAGTGCGCGAAGATCGTGGGCGACGTGATGGGTAACTTCCACCCGCACGGCGACTCCGCGATTTACGACGCGCTCGTGCGCATGGCGCAGTCGTTCAGCCTGCGCGCACCGCTCGTCGACGGCTCCGGCAACTTCGGCTCGCTCGACGGGGACCCCGCCGCCGCCTACCGCTACACCGAGTGCCGCCTCGCGCCGCTCGCGACCCGCCTGCTCGACGAGCTCGACCAGGATACGGCGCCGTTCCGCCCGAACTACGACGGCACGAAGGAAGAGCCGATCGTCCTGCCCGCGCAGCTGCCGAACCTGCTCGTGAACGGCGCGACCGGCATCGCCGTCGGCATGGCGACGAACATCCCGCCGCACAACCCGGAAGAAGTGTGCGCGGCCGCGATCCGCCTGCTCGACGCGCTGGTCGAGGGCAAGCAGCTCTCGTCGCGCGAGCTCTGCCGCACCATCAAAGGGCCGGATTTTCCGACGGGCGGCGAGATCATCACGAGCGCCGAGGAGCTGAAGCAGATCTACGAGACCGGGCAGGGCACCATCAAGGTGCGTGGCACCTGGCGCGCGGGCAAGGAGGGGCGCACGAGCAAAACCGTGCAGATCACCAGCATCCCGTACGCCCTCAACAAGGCGACGCTCGTCGAGCGCATCGCGGAGGTGGCCGTCTCGCGCAAGTTGCCGATGCTGCTCGACGTGCGCGACGTCTCGACCGACGACATCTGCATCGAGCTCGAGCTCAAGAAGGAAGCCGACGAGAACCTCGTCTTCGCCTACCTCTACAAGAACACGCCGCTGCAGAGCGGCTTCGCCGTGAACCTCACCTGCCTGGTCCCGACGGAGCAGGCCGAGGTCGGAAGGCCCGAGCGGCTCGATCTGCAGTCGATCCTCTGGCACTTCCTGCATTTCCGCATGGAGGTGGTGACGCGCCGCCTCGAGAACGAGCTCAAGGGGCTCGAGAAGCGGATGCACATCCTCGAAGGCTTCGCGAAGGTCTTCGACGCGCTCGACGCCATCATCAAGCTCATCCGCAAATCCGAGGGGAAAGCCGACGCCGCCAAGCAGATCATGGCGAAGTACGAGCTCGACGCGGAGCAGACCGACGCCATCCTCGAGCTCAAGCTCTATCGCCTGGCTCGCCTCGAGATCCTCGTGATCCGGAAGGAGCTCGACGAGAAGAAGAAGCGCGCCAAGGAGATCCGCGCGCTCCTGCAAGCGTCCGCCCAGAAGGGACGCTGGGCGATCGTGAAGAAAGAGCTCGAGTCGCTCGTCGGCAGCTTCGGCAAGGCCGGGAAGCGCCGCACCGCGGTCGTCGAAACCGACGGCGACGTGATCTTCTCCGAAGAGGATCTGATCGTCGCGGAGGACACCTACGTGCTTCTGAGCGCCGACGGCTGGGTCAAGCGCCAGCGCGAGGTCAAGGACACGTCCGCGACCCGGCTCCGCGAGGGCGACAGCGTGCTCGCGTGCGAGATCGGCTCCACGAAGACGTCGATCGTCTTCCTGTCGAGCTTCGGCACGGCGTACACGGCGCGCTTCGTCGACATCCCGGCGACGACCGGCTACGGCGAGCCGATCCAGAAGCTCTTCAAGCTCAAGGACGGCGAGCGCATTTTGGCGGCTTTCTCGCTCGATCCACGCGTCGCCGGGAAGCTCGGCGCGAGTGACGACAAGCGCGGCGACACCTACGCCGTCGCGGCGACGAGCGACGGCTTCGCGCTCGCGTTCGGCCTCGAGCCCTTCTCGACGCCGAGCACGCGCGCCGGCCGCCGCTTCGCCAAGCACGCCGAGGGCGCGCAGGTGATCGGCGTCGAGCGCGTGAGCGGCAAGGAGACGCTCATCGCCGTCACGCGCGGCCGCCGTGCTTTGCTGTGCGACGTGAAGGAAGTGAGCTTCCTCACGGGGCCGGGCAAGGGCGTGACGCTCGTCAAGCTCGAGGACGACGACGCCCTGCTCGGCATCAAAGCGGCGAGCGGCCCGAAGGACACGCTGGTCGTCGAGACGTCCATGGGCGGCGAGCAGCGAGTCTCGACCGGGAGCTACAAGAAAACCGGCCGCGGCGGACGCGGGCACGAGATCATCAAGCGCGGCACGCTCGCACGCGTCGTGCTCGAACCCCCGCCGGCTCCCCCGCCGTTTGAGGATAAATCCTGATGGCCACCAGCACGAAGCCTCCCTCCGCGAAATACACGGCCGAGAGCATCACGGTGCTCGAGGGGCTCGAGCCGGTCCGGCAGCGCCCGGGCATGTACATCGGCGGCGTCGGGAGCGCGGGTCTGCACCACCTCGTGTGGGAAATCGTCGACAACGCCGTCGACGAGGCGATGAACGGTCACGCGAGCCACATCGGCGTGACGCTGCACAAGGACGGCCAGTCGCTCACGGTCTCCGACGACGGCCGCGGCATCCCCGTCGACATCCACCCGAAGCACAAGAAGTCCGCGCTCGAGATCGTGTACTCGACGCTCCACGCCGGCGGAAAGTTCGGCGACGCGAACTACAAGACGGCGGGCGGCCTGCACGGCGTGGGCGCCTCGGTCGTGAACGCGCTCTCGTCCGAGGTGGTCGTCAACGTGAAGCGCGACGGCGCCGCGTACTCGATGGAGTTCTCCGCCGGCACGGTCAAATCGAAGCTCAAGAAGGTCGGCCCGGCGCGCGGCAGCGGCACCACGGTGTTCTTCCGGCCGGACCCGACCATCTTCCCGCGCACCGACTTCAACCCGGACACGATCCGCGAGCGGCTCGAGATCGTGAGCTACCTGCATCGCGGCCTCAGCGTGAAGTTCGTCGACGAGACGCGCGGAGAGACCCAAGAATTTTCGCACGCCGAAGGGCTCGTCGAGTTTTTGCGCCGCGTGGTCAAGGAAGCGAGCGCGAAACCGGTGCACGAAGCGCCGTTCACGCTTTCGCGCGACGAGGAAGCGCGGCTCGAGCTCGCGCTGCAGTGGACGGAAGCGACGGAAGAGCGGCTCAAGAGCTACGTGAACGGCATCCCGACGGGCTCGGGCGGCACGCACGAGAACGGCCTCCGGTCGGGCCTCGTCAAAGCGGTGCGCAACTACATCGACACGCACGGGCTCACGCCGCGCGGCGTCACGATCTCGGCCGAGGACATTCGCGAAGGGCTCGCGGGCGTCGTCAGCCTGTTCGTGAAGGACCCCCAGTTTCAGGGCCAGACCAAAGACCGGCTGAACAATCCCGAGCTGCAGTCGCTCGTGGACTCCTGGGTGCGGCCCGCGCTCGAGCAGTGGATGAACCAGAACCGCAGCGTCGCCGAGCAGATCGTGGCGCGCATCATCCTCGCGGCGCGCGCTCGCGAGGCGTCACGCGCGGCCTCGGCGCAGGTCACGCGCCGCGGCGCGACGAGCGGCCGGCTCACGTTGCCCGGCAAGCTGAGCGATTGCCTGTCGAACGCGCGCGACGACAGCGAGCTCTTCATCGTCGAGGGCGAATCCGCCGGCGGCTCGGCCAAGCAGGGCCGCGACCGCAACTTTCAAGCCATTCTGCCGCTCCGCGGCAAGGTGCTGAACACCGAAGGGCTCGCCACCGGCAAGGTGCTCGAGAACAAGGAGCTCGCCGATCTCGTGACGGCGCTCGGCTGCGGCCTCGGGACGGGATTCGAGCTCGCGCGGCTCCGCTACCAGCGCATCGTGCTGCTCGCCGACGCCGATTCCGACGGGCACCACATCACGACGCTCTTGCTCACTTTCCTTTACCGGCACATGCCGGAGCTCATCAAGAACGGCAAGGTGTTCGTCGCTCTGCCGCCGCTCTATCGCATCGACATCGGCCAGGCGACGTATTGGGCAGCCGACGACGCCGACCGCGACCGCATCCTGAAGGAGCACTTGAAAGGCAACGCCAAGCCCGAGATCACCCGCTTCAAGGGTCTCGGCGAGATGATGCCCAAGGTCCTGTGGGAGACGACCCTGAACCCCAAGACGCGGCGTTTCTTGCGCGTGGGCATCGCCGACGCGCTCGAGACCGATCGGGTGGTCGGCGAGCTCATGGGCAAGGACCCCGGCGCGCGCTTCCGATTCATCATGGACCGCGCCGACGAAGCCGGCGATTTGGACGTGTAATCCGGCCTCGGTCCACGGGCGGGTGCTACCTGGTCGGCCCTCGGGCGCTCGGGCCGGCGATTTCGCAGTGGAAATAGGTGCTTCCTGGTTGTGCAGGGCCCCGCTCTGGGCTATCGCCGGGGGCCCGCGTGCGTCCCTTCGTCTCGGTTCTTATCGCCGTGCTCCTGCTTTTGAGCACGGGACGCGGCTCGGCTCAGGGTAAGCCCCCTCCGGCGACGCCCGCCGCCGCCACGCCGAAGCCGGCGCGCGCGCAGGCCAAGCCGGAGCAGCCCGCCAAGCCGGACGCCACCGCGCCCGCGCCGACCGACGACGCCGCGACCGAACCCGCGAAGCCGGAGAAGGCGGCACCCGGCGCTTCGCCGGCGCCGGCCGGCAAGACCGCGCCCGCCGAGGAGGAGCCTGCGCCCCCGGCGGTCGCCATCCCGCCCAGTGAGGCGCAGCTCGCCGAAGGGCTCCCGATCCGCGTCATCGACGTTGCAGGCAATCGTCGCGTGACGGCCGACGACGTGCGCACTTACCTGAAGGAGCGCGTCGGCTCGCTGTTCTCCTCCGAGGTGCTGACCGAGGACGTGCGCGAGCTCTACGGGTCGGGCTTTTTCGACGACATCGAGGTGGATCTCGATCGGCGCGACGACGGCGTGCGCCTGCGCTTCCTCGTGCGCGAGCGGCCGAGCATCGGGAAGCTGACGTTCGAGGGGAACCTCGAGATCGACAACGACGACCTGAAAGAGGGCATCGAGCTCAAGGAAGCCACGGTCCTGAGCCAACCGGCCATCCGCCGCAGCATCCAGAAGATCCGCGATATGTACGCGGAGAAGGGCTACTTCCTCGCGGAGGCGGAGTCGAGCGTCGTCCCGCTGCCGGACGGCGACGTCGAGGTGAAGTTCAAGGTCACCGAGCACGACCAGGTGAGCGTGCGGCGCGTCACCTTCATCGGAAACGAGAACATCTCGTCGGAGGAGCTCCGTGGCGTGATGTTCACGGGCAACTCCGGCTTCTTCCTGTTCGGCTCCGGCGGACCCTTCCGCCAGGACGCGTTCGAGCGCGACGTCGCCGTCATCAGCGCCCTCTACTACGACCGCGGCTTTCTCACGGTATCGATCGGCACGCCGCGCATCATGCTCACGCCCGATCGCAGCGGAATCGAGGTTTCCGTCACCATCGACGAGGGCCCGCGCTACCGGATCCGGCAGCTCCGCGTCTACGAGCGCGGCGCCGACGGCAAGGAGGTCGAGCCCATCGACGGCCGGCGCAACTTGCGCATGATGGTGCGCGCCAAGTCGGGGGATTGGTTCAACCGGGCCGAGCTGCTCGAGGACCTGCAGGCCGTCCGCACGCTGTACCGCGACCACGGCTACGCCAACGTCGACGCGACGCCGCAGACGAACCTCGACGCCAGCAGCCACGAAGTGGACGTGATCGTCCCGGTCGAACGCGGGCCGCTCGTGCATTTCGAGCGCATCGAGGTGCGCGGCAACTCGAAGACCCGCGACAAGGTGATCCGCCGCGAGCTCGAGGTCGCCGAGGGCGACCAATTCCACGAAACCAAGCTCGAGAAATCGCGCAAGCGCATCAACGCCCTCGGCTACTTCGAGCGCGTCGACGTCTCGACCGAGCAGGGCTCCGCGCCCGACAAGATGAACGTGTACATCGAGGTCGCCGAGCGACCGACCGGCACGTTCCAGGTCGGCGCCGGCTTCTCGAGCATCGAGAATTTCATCCTGACGGCGCAGATCCAGCAGGCGAACCTGTTCGGCAACGGCCAGTCCCTGTCCCTCCAGCTGCAGTGGAGCGGCATCCGTCAGCTCGCGAACATCAAGTTCTTCGAGCCGTACCTCTTGGACAGCTCCTTCAGCTCGAGCATCGACCTCTACAGCCAGCTGCGCCAGTACCAGGACTTCTCGCAATCGAGCACGGGCGGAGCGCTCACCCTCGGTTATCCGCTGATCGAGCCGCTGCTCTACGCGTACATGACGTACACGCTCGAGAACGACCAGGTCTCGACGCAGCAGCAGACGTCGCTGCTCGGCACGTCGAACCGCGTGAGCGTGTTCCGGAGCCTCCCGCTCGCGAATCTCTTCAACGACGGCGTCACCTCGAGCATCCGCCCGAGCATCACCTTCGATACCCGCGACAATCGGCTGTTCCCGACCTCCGGCATCTACCTCACGGCCTCGTCGGAGCTCGCGGCCTCCGCGCTCGGCTCGCAGAACGAGTTCTTGCGCAACCGCGTGACGGGCCGCTTCTACTACCCGCTCGGCAAGGGCTTCGTCTTGAAGCTCAACAGCGAGTTCGGCGTCGTGACGAGCCCGTCGAACGAGGGCGTGCCGATCTTCGCGCGTTTCTTCTTGGGCGGCATCTTCGACGTGCGCGGCTTCCTCTATCGGTCGATCGGACCGCGCGTCGGCCTCACCGCCTCCACCGATCCGAACAGCCCGCCGATCGTCAACGGCGCGAACATCGGCGGCAACGTTCAGTACTACCAAAACCTCGAGTTCGAGATGCCGATCGTCGACGCGGTGGGCCTCCGCGGCGTGATCTTCACGGACGCCGGCAACGCGTGGAACCTCGAGACCAACTACTGCAAATCGAGCGAAGCGATCCGCTATGCGGCCATCAAGCCGTGCTTCAACGGCATCGACAGCCTCGCGACGCTGCGCACCTCGTGGGGCTTCGGCTTCCGCTGGTTCAGTCCTTTGGGACCTTTGCGTTTCGAGTGGGGCTTCCCGTTCAAGCCGTTGCCGTACGAGCAGAGTTCGGTCTTCGAGTTTACGATCGGGAATTTCTTTTAGGTCTTGGCGGGACGTCGTCTCTTTAGCGAGACGCGTCCGAAAGTGCCCTGCGACTCTCGCCACTTGAGACAGGAATGGCGGCCGGCCTCGGGTTATTTTTTGGGGAGCGGCCCTGACATAGCGCCCGGCGTCACATCCGCATCGCCAACAACAC
>DASUGE010000092.1:0-4001 GCA_036274215.1 Polyangiaceae bacterium
CTCGAGCTCCGAGTCGAAGAGCTGCGAGAGGTCGCTCGCCGGACAGCCGTCCACGAGCTGCTTCAGGCCTTCCACGAGGAAGTCCATCGCGTGGTGACGCTTGATGATGCTCGGGTATTTCTTGAAGAGCGTGCTCTTGTCGCGCTCGTTGACATGGTTCTCGAGCGCGAGAATGCCCTCGCGGCGCATGATGCCGAAGAGCTCGTAGAGGAGCTTCAGGAGGTCGAGGTAGTCCTGCTTCGTGGGCGTCGCGTCTTTGAAGCTGCGCTTCAGCGCGTGCATGAAGCGGCCGCGCGCCTTGCCGGGTGCGGAGGTGAGCACCGAGCCGATGGCGGCCCCGCCGATGACGATGAGCTCGTTCGGCTGGATCAGGACGGGGAAGGGTCCTCCGGCCATGCCGAAGCCACCGAGCACGGCGGCGAACACGACGATGATGCCTAGAATCGAAGACACAATTCCGAATCCCTAAAACGGTTGCATGGGGCTGGGGTTTAGGTCGCGACTCCCGGACGGTCGTCCTTGACGGGGGCTGCGAGGATGCGAAGCGCCGCTTGGAGGATGTGGTCGCTCATCGCCGCGTCCTTGACGAAGGGCGTGCCCGCGGACAGGTCACCGCTCCTGTAGGTGCGGCCGTCCGCGAGTGCGGCGTAATCGACGGGGAGCGTCGGGAGACTGGGCTCCGCGAAGTCGAGCGACTCGGGAGCGAGCTCACGCGCGAGGTTCGTGACGGAGCGCGTGTAGGCGACTTCATCACCCGTGAAGTAGCCGGCTTGCTTGAGGGCGCGCACGCAGCCCGCGGGGTCGCCGGCTTTGGAGGCTTCGAGCGCCGCGGGGAAGCGGCGTTGTAGGAGCGCCACGTAGTCGTCCGCGCCGTCTTCCGCCGTGCGGTAGGCGCGGAAGCCGTCGGTGATGGTGCGCTCGGTCGCGCCGTAGCCTTCGCGCGTACGCTGCATCACGGTGAGGCCCGCCGGGCTCGTGCCTTTGATGCCCGCGAAGTTGTAGTTGAACATGGAGGCGCCGCGCCCCGTCTCGTGCGCCCACTGCGCCGTGAGGATCGCGACCTGCTCCTTCGACGGCGGCTCACCCGTCATGCGCTCGAGCGCGCCGGCGATGAGAGAGCGCGCCTGCTCCGACGTGAGCGGCGTGCGCACGGCCGCGACGACACCTGCTCGCTCCGGCTTCGCCGCATCGGCGAGCTTCTGCACGTTCGCGATACCGGCGCTCGCGAGAGACTCGCGCGGCTCGGTCACGTTGGGCAGGAGCGCCACGGCAGAGGGCATCGCAGGGCGGTTCGCAAGAAGCAGGCCAGTACAAAACCTGCGTTTTTCGTACTGAATTGGGACAACCCTCTGCCAGCTACCTGACCACCCAGTGTCAAACGCCTGACTTTTGTCCCTGCTTTCAGAACGCAAACCGCGAGGCGCAGGCCTCGCCGCGTCGAGGCAGTTGGAAGAGCTGATCAACGAAGGGCATCACCGCCAAACCCTCCAAAACAAACCGGCGAGGCCGGCGCATTGTCCGCGTCCGGTCGCGTAGGACGCCAGACATCCAAGCGCGCTCCGACATCAAGAAACCTCCTGGCCCAACACTTGCTTTTGGAACCCCCGGACTTCCCAGTAAGGACGGAACCAAACAAGACATGAGCACTGGCATTTGGGCTGCAGCCTCGGGGATGGTCGGACAACAATCCGCGCTTGACGTGGCTGCCGGCAACATCGCCAATGCGACGACTCCTGGGTTCCGCGCCGACCGCGCGCTCTTTCGTCAGACGCTCGTCGCGGCGAGTCGCTCGGTGCCGAGCCAGTCGCTGCGCTACTCCGTGACGCGCACGGTGGAGCCGGACAAGCGCCCGGGACAGATCGTCCAAACGGGCCAGCCGCTCGACGTGGCGCTCAGGAACAAGGACGACTTGTTCGTCGTCTCCACACCTCAAGGCGTGCGCTACACGCGCGCCGGCAGCTTCCAGATCGGCGCCGACGGGCGCCTGACCACCGCGGGCGGCGCCATCGTTTTGGGCCCCGACCAGAAGCCCGTGAAAGTTCCGAGCGACGCGAACAGCGTCAAGCTTTCGCCCACGGGCGAGCTCCTCGTGAACGGCGAGCTCTCCGGCCCCAAGCTCATGGTCGTGAGCTTCGCGCGTCCCGAAGCGCTGCAAAAAGAAGGCGCCGTGCTCTTGCGTGGGACTCCCGGCGCGGGCCGTGCCGTCGAGAAGGATCCGGATCTCGCGACCGAGTCGCTCGAGCTCTCGAACGCTTCGGCGCTCGAAGGCATGACCACCCTCGTGACCGCCACGCGCGAGTTCGAGATGATGTCGAAAGTGGTCGAAGCGTTCAGCGAGATCGAGCGCAAGGCCGCGTCGGACATCATCGGGTCGCGCTAATGCAGCGCCCCTGCGAAAGTTGACGTATCTCACCTGCGCGGCACTGGCGTCCACCTCCGCGTGGACGAGAGCCGCGCGCGTTCATGCGGCCGCCCATGGCCAGCTAACGCTGGCGCCGCGGAGCGAGCGGGTTGCTCCAACGGAGTCCGGGGAACCGGCCGAAGTCCGCGTCGTTCGAGACCACTTCCGCCTGATTCTCCAGCGCGAACGCCGCGATCTGCGCGTCCGTCGTGAGATCTGCCGCGGTGCCGAGTCGTCGGAGCAGGCGAAAGGCGATGGCGAAGTGGTCAGGCCCGGGCGTGAGCAAGCGTGCCGTCGGAAGGTCGAGCCACTCTTCGACGCGAGCCGTAGCGTCTGAGATCGTGAGTGGCCGTTCGAAGACCCGACGGTTCGTCGCGATGCGAACGAACCCAAAAATGACCACTGGCGCGAGACCGATTTCCCGCTCGCTGCCCGCTGCCTGTTCCCACCACCTCCGCGCCGCCGCGTGCTCCGGAAAGGGCGTCAGGTGGGCGTAGAGGAGCAGATTAACGTCCGGTACGATCACGGCGAACCGCCTTCTGAACGACTGATTCGTCCTCCAGCTCATCCGCCAAGCGATTCAAGCCGGCTGCGTCGATACCGGCGCGGAGCGACGTGCGGTGCACCGTGACGTGGTAAGGCTTTCGTGGCCGGCGTCGCCCACCACCTAACGCACGACGAAGCGCTTCGTTCAACACGACCTTGAAAGGCCGTCGTTCGCGATGCATGGCCTCATCCAGGAGACGCTTTACGTCAGGCTCCAGAGTTATCGTCGTGCGCACGCTAGCATCATGATGCCTACATAAGTCAGCGTCAAGATGCGACCCCGCCGCGCCACCGCTCACTGCATGCGACTGCACGCGTAGGCCGTCGGACGCACGGTGACCGGGCGACAGGCGACGAGCTGCGAGCGATCGACGGGGTGACACGCCGCGGCCGCGAACACGCCGGAATCCTCGGCGAACGGGAGCGCCGACTCGGGGGCGCGCTCGGACGACGGCTCGGGGCTCGATGCCGGGGCGGGCGCCTCGGGCTCGGGCGGCGCCGCGATGGAAATCGTCGCGGTCGGCGCGCCTCTGGCCATGGTCGGCTCGGCGAGCGCCAGAGTCGCTGGCGGTGCAACCACGGCGACGCTCGGCGGCGGCTCTTCGATCACGGGCAATTCGGGCGCCGGCGGAAGCGACGGGAGTGTGTCGGCGAGGCGCTGGAGCTCGGCGGGTGATTTCGAGCGCGGGCTCGCGGGCTCGGTGCGCTCGACGGGACGCCACCCGGGGGCCTCGGGCAGCACCGAGTCGGCGGGGGTGGCCGGTGCGGCAGGCGCGGGAGCTGCGGCAACGACAGGCGCCGGGCGCTGGTCCCCGGCGGGAGGCGCAAACGACGGCGAGTGCGCGAACGGCGCGGCGCGACGGCGCGAAGGAACCGTGGGGATCGCCTCGCGCGGCACAGGATCGGATTGCGGCGCGACGAGCGCGTGAGCGGGCGCGGGCGACGAGAAGCGCTCGTTCGCGGCAGCGCTCGCTTCGGCCGGCACCGGCGCGGGAGCCGGCATCGACGGAGGCGGCGGCGCGACGGCGACGGAGGACGGTGGCGGCGGCTCGTC
>DASUGE010000093.1:0-3853 GCA_036274215.1 Polyangiaceae bacterium
CGCCAAGACCCTCCAACCGCAGATGACGACCTTCGAGGCGTGGCAGCTCGCGCCGCCCGCGTTCGAGCATCTTCGTTCGAGCTCCTGCCTGGTCCTGCCGCTGACGTCCGGGGCACAAACCCTCGGCGTCGCCGTGCTCCCTGCCGCCGATCGCGACGGGACTTTCTACGAAGCCTTGCGCGAGCTCTTCGGCACGGTCCTCAAAGTCCTCGACCTGCGCCGCCGCGCCGAACGCGCCTGACGCGAGCGCCGGCGCTCGTTGGCCACGTCGGTAGCGACGTACTAGCGAGCGAGCGCCGCGAGCGCGATCACGACGAGCGACAGGAACACCGCCGCGATCACGACCCAGCGCCGGCCGGACTCGCTCCGCTCGCTCACCTCGCCGCCGAGCGATTCGTCGAGGGACGCGTCGGGATGCGCGACCACCCCCGAGACGCGAGGCTCGGTGCGCTCGGCCTCGAGCTCCTCGCTCGGGCGGGGCGAAACGGCAAACGGCATCGGCGGCGTGGGAGCGGAGCGGACCGGCGCGGGAGCCGACCACGGTACGGCAGACGCGACGGGCGGGGGCCCGGCCGGCACTGCGGGAACCTGGGGTGCCGTGCCGAGGAGTGCGGCGAGTCCGTCCGCGCGGAGACGCGTCGGCTCGTCCAGCATGTCGAGATCCGACTCCGGCTCGGCAAGCGACGGATAGGCGCCGGCAGGCTTCACGATGTCGACGGTGCGCGCGACGGCGACGCCGGTGCTCGGCTTCGACTGCGGCACGCCACTCGAGCGGGGGCTGCTCGAAGGGGGAGCACCACTCGCCACCCGCGCAGGGTTCGGAGCGGAACGCGGCGCCGCGCTCGCCGCGACGCGCGGGGCGGCACTCGGGAACATGGGTGCGAGGGGTCGCGACGGACGCGCCGACGGCACCGCGCGCGCGGCGATGGGCTTCAGCGCCGCGAGCCCGGAGTCGAGCTCCGCCCAACCGTCCTCGAACGACTCCGTCAGGGGGGGCGGCGGGCGCACGGTCGGTACGGCAGCCTCGGGCGGCGGCGCGGTCGGCACCTCGGCAGGCGGCGCTTCGGACGCCGACTCCGGCTTCGACGGCGGCCGCATGCGCTTGGCGCGCGCGAGCAGCTCCGGCGGCGGCTTGAAGACGGCCGTGCGCTCGACTTCTACCCCCAGGAGTCCCTGCGTCTCGCGCTCGCGCAGACGATGGATGAGCTCCTTCGGAATTTGCTGCACGTGCGTCGCGCTGTCGTTGACGAGCGCCGACGTGATGTCGGGCTCGCTCTTCTGCTCCGCACCCGGGGCACGTTGCAGCGCCTGCACCCACTGTTCGAACCCATCTCGGTTCCCGGCAGAGCCGTTCGCCGTCATCGTCTGCTCCTCGAAACTCCCGCTCTGGACAACACCTCATCATACTCCCAAACCACAGGAGTTGCGCGCCCGTGATTCGAATTGTCGCACGCACACAAGGTAGTGTGCGTGCGCACATTGTGGCAGTGGGCTTCTAGCCGCGGTTTTTCGCGCGCGTGATTGTCACGCGCGCAGGCGGTCGAGGATGTGGCGAGTCGCGAGGGAGCGGTTCAGCGTATAGAAGTGGATGCCGGGGGCGCCGCGGGCGAGGAGGGCCCGGCACTGGGCGGTCGCGTGCTCGACCCCGAGGGCGCGCACGGCGTCGGCGTCGGCGCCGCACGCCTCGAGCTTTTCGAGCAAGGGCGCCGGGATGCTCGAGCCGCAGAGCGCCGTGAAGCGCTTGACCTGCGAAAGATTCGTAATGGGCATGATGCCGGCGACGATCGGCACCGTGATGCCGCACTTCTGCGCGCGGTCGACGAAACGAAAATAGTCCGCGTTGTCGAAGAAGAGCTGTGTGATCAAGAAATCGACGCCCGCGTCGACCTTGGCTTTCAGGTGGCGAAGGTCGGTCTCCGCGTCCGGCGACTCGGTGTGCTTCTCCGGGTAACAGGCGGCGGCGATGCAGAAGTCGAAGCGCGCGCGCGTCAGCGCGACGAGCTCGGCCGCATGCGCGAAACCGCCTGCGGTCTGCTTGAAGGTCGTCTCGCCGCGCGGTGGGTCGCCGCGCAGGGCGATCACGTTCTCGATGCCGCCCGAGCGGAGCTCGTCGAGCACGCCGGCGAGGTCGTCGCGCGTCGCGCCCACGCACGTGAGGTGCGCCATCGCTTCGATGCCGACCTCCTGCTTGATGCGCCGCACGAGCTCGACCGTGAGGCGCTGCGTGCTGCCCGCGGCGCCGTAGGTCACCGACACGTAGTCGGGCGCATAGGGACCGAGCTCGGCGATCGTCTCGAACAGCCGCTCGACGCCCTCGGCGTCTTTGGGCGGGAAAAATTCGAAGGAGAAGGTGGGCTTTCGCCCCAAGCGCTCGACGATCTTCATACGCGGCCCGGAACCTAGCAGGGGACACAATTCTTGGCCAAAGCGTCGGCAGCACGGGACGCGTCCGGGGCGAGCGCTCGCCGAAGGCGCGTCGCCCCCGTGGTACGGTCCCCATCTCTCCATGCGCATCCACGTGGTCGCGGTCGCCGGCACCGGCATGGGCGCGCTCGCAGGGCTCCTTGCCGAGCTCGGTCACGAGGTCACGGGGAGCGACACGGCCTTCGATCCGCCGATCGGCCCGGAGCTCGCGGCCTGGGGCGTGCGCTGCCTCACGGGCTTCGATCCCGCGCACCTCGAGCCCGCGCCGGAGCTCGTCGTCGTCGGCAACGTCTGTCGCCCGAACAACCCGGAAGCTCGCGCGGCCATCGAGCGCGGGCTCGAGGTGACGCACATCGCCGGCGCGCTCGCACGCTTCGGGCTCGCGGGGACGTCGCCGCTCGTCGTCGCAGGAACGCACGGCAAGACGACCACGACGTCGGTCGCAGCCTGGCTGCTCGATCGGACCGGCTTCGCGCCTGGTTTCTTGATCGGCGGGCTGCCGAAGGGGTTCGCGCGCGGATTTCGAGCGGCCGCGGCCCCGCGCAGGCTCGCGAGCGCGGAGCGCCCCATGCGCCGCACGCCGTTCGTCGTCGAAGGTGACGAGTACGACACGGCCTTCTTCGAGAAAACCGCGAAGTTTCTCCACTACGCGCCGGAGGTCGCGATCATCACCTCGATCGAGCACGATCACGTCGATATCTACCCGACCTTCGAGAGCTACCTCGAAGCGTTCCGGCGCTTCGTGGCGCTCGTGCCGCCCTCCGGCCTCATCGTCGCGAACGGCTCCGACCAGCACGTCGTCCGCGTCGTGGAAGCCGAGGCGCGCGCACCCGTCGCGTGGTTCGCCCTCGCCGACGAGCCGACGCACGGCGTGCCGCCGCACTGGCTCGCGGCACCTGCGGGCAGCGACGCCAAGGGGCAAGCGTTCGACCTCTACGCGGGCGGCGTCGCGTGTGGACGGCTCGCGCTGCCGCTGCCGGGTCGCCACAATTTGAGGAACGCCGTGGCGGCGCTCGGCGCGGCCGCGCAAGGCTTCGGCGCGCGGCTCGCGGATCTCGGACCGGCGCTTGCCTCGTTCCCCGGCGTGCGCCGCCGTCAGGACCTGATCGGCAACCCGCGCGGCACTTTCGTGTACGACGATTTCGCGCATCATCCGACGGCCGTGAAGGAGACGCTCGCCGCGCTGCGCGCGCGCCACCGGGAAGGGCGCCTGCTCGCCGTGTTCGAAGCGCGCAGCGCGACCGCTTGCCGCCGCATGCACCAGGCCGAATACGCCGAGAGCTTCGACGCCGCCGACGAGATCCTGCTCGCGCCTCTCGGCCGTACGAATCTCGCGGCCGAAGAGGCGCTCGACCTCGAAAAGCTCGTTTTGGACCTGGAGGCACGAGGACGGCAGGCGCGGCGCTACGACTCGGTGGAAGCCATCGTC
>DASUGE010000094.1:0-5995 GCA_036274215.1 Polyangiaceae bacterium
CACCCCTGACTTTGACCCTACCCCTGACTTTGACCCTACCCCTGACTTTGACCCTGACTCTGACCCTCCCCCGCCCCCCGCCCCTTCAAGCACGCCCAGACCTACGCTTCGCTCGACGCTCTCCGTTCCCAGCGCTCCCCCCATCGACTCGACACTCGCCGAGGAGGTCGCTGCCTACCGCGAAGCGGCAGCGCTCGTGACCTCGAGCCCGGGGCTCGCGATCGTGCGACTGCGAGCCCATCGTGATCATTTTCCGACGAGCGCGCTCGGTCAGGAAGTGAGTCTGCGCCTCGTCCAAGCGTTCACGGCGCTGGGGCGCGACGCCGACGCCCGGCGCGAGGCGCAGACGTTCGTCACCCGCTACCCGCAGAGCGCGAGGCGAGCGGAGATGGAAGCCATCGCCGGCGGAGCGCCGCTCGCGCGCCCCACGGAATGAGCGACCCAACGCCACGTCACGAAGGAAAGCCCATGAAGACGTCACCTTTGCTTCGCTCACGCCACGCACTTGCACTCTGCCTGGCCGTGGATGTGGCTTTGGCTCATTTCGGCTGCGGCACCGACGTCGATCTCGGAAGTCGCGATCGCTGGTTCGCGGGTGCCCCGGGCGACGACGGTCGAGGCGGAAGCGCGGTCAGCGCAACGGGACGCGGTGGGCGCTCGGCCTCCGGTGCGTCCGGCAGCGGCGAAGGGGGATTGCCGAGCGAAGTCCCGAGCGAAGTCCCGAGCGAAGTCCCGAGCGCCGGCGGTGGTGGCCCGCGCACGATGATCGCTGTCGGTGGCTCCACGAACGACGCGGGCGGAGTCTCCGGCGCATCCGACGAGCCCGGGAAGGCCCCCTGTACGACCGCGCCGCGCGCCACCGACGAAAGCAACTACACGGCGTCGTCAAAGACCAAGCTCGCCGCCCTCAGCGAGCTCTTGCCGCTGCGCGTGCCGGTCGCCACCGCGGAGCTCAGCCTCGACTGGTTGCCCTTGGAGCACGACGCTTACGGCGGCGCCTTCGTCGCGTCCGACATCACGGGCCTCGACATCTACGAGCTCGAGGGGACGCTCTCGGACCTCGACGGCAGCGCTCCCCTGCGTCTCGACGAGCTCCCGCAGACGTCCTGGCACGCCGACACCGGTGCGGACACGACCCTCGACCTGTCGCAAGCCGTGGACGGCGACGGGACGGCGTTCCCGGGCATCGATTACGAGCACACGTGGCTCGTCGCGCTCCACTGCGCTGGCTGCGAAGACGGTCTCCCGCCCTACCTCTCGGTCCTCACCACCTGCGATCGCTGCGGCGACGGCCACGTCGACACGGCCGACGGCGAGCAGTGCGATCTCGGCGCGTCGAACGGGAAGAGCGCGCTCTGCTCGGCCACGTGCAAGGCCGCGCCGGAGTGAACCTACTCGAACGTCGGCGTGCCGGCGGGAACGGTCGTGGCTCCCGCGAGCGGGTAGGTCGCGAGCACGGCGACCCAGTAGTACCGATATTGGTGCGCGATCGCGCCCCAGTCCGGGTTCGGGAACGCGCGATTGGCGCATTCGGTCGCCTTGCGCGCCTGCGGGCCGCGCCAGCTGCCGCTCGCGCCGGGAAAGACGTGAAAGCGTCGCTGGTTGAAGTCGACGCTCACGACGAAGTTGATCGAGCCTTCTTCCTTGCGCTTCGGGGCACAGTCGAGCGACGCCTTGATCGCCGTCGCGAGCCCCTGCTCGATCGACGGCAGGCTGTCGCACAAGCCGCCCTCGATGCGTGCCGAGGTCGCGTTCGCCCCGCATTTCACGCGTTGCGCCGGGGCGAGGCGTACACGCTCCGTGGGCTTGGACGGCAGCACCACGCCGGCATCCACCGCGATCGGCGCCGGCGGCAGGTGGGGCGCGCCCACCGACGCCGAAGATGAGGCGGCCGCGTTCGACGTCGTCGACGGCCGCCGGAGCAGGTAGAGCGGCACCGCGATCAAGATCACGCACACGACTCCCGCGACCACCAGCTGGGCGCGGAGCGGACGCTCGCTCGATGCGCTCGCGCCGACGCCAAGGCGCCGGAGGCGGGGCTCACCGGACAGGGAGGGGATCGAAGAGCGCGGAGGACGGGCCAAGAGGACCCTGGACGTAAAGTTCTGGGCTAGTCGTCGAGCAACGCGGGCACGGGCTGACCGGGCTCGGCACGGACGATCGTGGCCGCAAGATCGAGGGTCTCGGGCATGTTTCCCTGCACCTGCGAGACGACCTGCTCGACGACGTTGCGCGCTTCGTCGAGGCTCGGGCCGGTCATCGCGATCGCGAACTTGAGCGGCCCCGTGCGGCCACCCGTGACCGGCACGAGGCTCAGGAGCAGCATCTCGGTCAGCTCGACCACGCGCTGCGCCGCACGCCGGAGGGCGAGCATCTCCAGGATCGCGGGGCGGTCGCTCACGTGGCGGTTCGGTCCGCGGATCTGATAGCGCGCGACCGTGAGCGGCACGCCCGCCCACTCGCCGAAGCCGCGGTCGTCTTCCATCGTGCGCACGAGCTGCTCGCGCGAGAGCAAGCCGGTGAGACCGTCGCGCCGCGCGAGGTAGGCGCGCGCCCGCTCGTGCTGCGGCGAGCCGTCGGCGAAGCTCACGATCTTCACGCGCGACTCGCCGAGCTGGATCTCCGCGCCGTGGAGGAGCTGAATCGTCTGCTTGCGGTCGTAGCTGTAGTCGGCAAACGTCCCGTTCGTGCTGCCGGTGTCCTCGATCGTCCAGGAGCCGGCTTGCCAGCGCATCACGGCGTGCGAGCCGGAGACGGTCGGCTCGGGCATCACGATGTCCTGCCCTGCGCGCCGCCCGATGGTGATGCTCGGCTTGCCGAGCGCGAACATGGTGCCCGCCGCGTCCGGAGCATTCGCCGAGTACGAGACGAGGAGCGACTGCGACGACGGCACGAACTGATCGCTCGCGCCGCGGCCGAGCGGGGGCCCCGGGTTGATGCGCTCGCGCGGGATCTGCACCTGGCTCGTCGTGAGCGAGGTGGGGTTGAAGAAGCGCATGTGGCGCGCGTTCGGGCGGGCGCTCGGGTCGTCGGTCAGGCAGCGGAAGATCTGCTTGATTTCGTCGACCGAGAGCGACGCGGGAACGTCGAACATGATCTGCGAGCGCATCGGCTTCGCGCGCGGGCGGTAGCCGGGCTCGGGGACGCGGCAGGTCCACATCTCCCAGAGCGTGAGACCGAGCGCGTACATGTCGTCCTCGGGGCTCGCGCCGCCGGAGCGAAGCCGCTCGGGCGCCATGTAGTTCGGCGTTCCGCCGTCGGGGGGCGCACCGGGGCGCCGTGCGCTCAAGCGCGCGCGCTCCTGAGCGAAGCCGAAGTCCAGGATGATGGCCCGATCGTTGGTCACCATCACGTTGCCCGGCTTGAGGTCGCCGTGCACGAGACCCTGCGCGTGGATCGCCGCGAGCCCCGCCGCCGTCTCGCTCGCAATCTTCCGGAATTCGTCCGCAGTGTAACCACCCTGAGCCTTGCGCCGGCGGATGTGCGTGTGGAGCGTCTGCCCGGCGATGTGCTCCATCACCAGGATCGGCCCCCAGGGGCTCGGCGCCAGGTCATGAACCCGGCAGACGTTCGGGTGGCTCACCGAGCGCGCGAGCAAGAGCTCCTGCCGGAGCGCCTCGTCGTCGCCCGGCATGCGAGATTCCTCCCGCACTACCTTGAGGGCGGACGGCTGCTGGGTGGTCCGGTCGTACGCCAGAAACACCTCGCCCATGCCGCCCTTCCCGAGGCTCTGGCGGATCTCGTACCGGTCGTTGACGACCGTGCCCTGCCCAAGGGGCGGGGCATTGCGGGAAGGGTGTGGCATGACTCCGATTTACCGACCCAAGTGCCGGCGTAGCGTCGTCGATCTTTAGAGCTACTGCAACGTCCTCGCGGAGATTTCGGGGCGGGACGCGCGAGACTCGCCGGCCATCCGCATTTTTTGGGGAATTCGATGGTTTCGACCGGGCCAGCGACCGGGTATAAGCTTCGGCCGCGAGCACCCCCCGGCGGGGTGCCGCGACGCACCATGGGACGCTACGGAATCCTCGCATTCGCCCTCCTGGCGTTCGGCTGCCAGAAGAACGAGGAATGCACGAAGGCGCGCTTGCTCGCCTCCGACGCTTGGAAGACCGTCGTGACGCAGGCCGGCACCGCCAAGAACGGCTGGTCCGGCTTCGACGAGCTCAGCGACGCGCAAAAGGCCGAGAGCGTGAAGACCTGGTCGAGCATCGAGAACCAGTCCGACATGGTCTTCAAGTCCTTCGCCTACGAGCGCATCACCTGGAAGACGTCCGACCCTGCGCGCGAGGAAGCGAACCGCCAGTTCAACGGCTTCTTCGGTAAGGACAACTTCACGATCTTCGCCCTCGCGCTCAAGGCCGCGAACGCGAAGTACGACGCCGCCGCCAAAGCCTGCCGCGAGTAGCGCGCGCCGAGGGTCAGACGTAGCGCTCGAGCACGCGCTCGACCGACGCCGCGTACCCGCCGCCGAACAGGTTCACGTGCACGAGCAGCGGGTAAAGCTGATAGAGGGCGACGCGCTCGGCGTGCCCGGGCGCGAGCGGAAACGCCTCGGAATAGGCCGAAAACACGCGTTCGCCGAAGCCGCCGAACAGGCGCATCATCGCGAGATCGACCTCGCGATGCCCGCCGTACGCGGCGGGGTCGATGAGGCACGCCGCGCCGTCGCGCGTGACGTGCAGGTTGCCGCCCCAGAGATCGCCGTGCAGGCGCGCGGGCGGCTCCTCGGGTCCCACGAGCGAGGCGAGCCGCGCGAACAGCCGCTCGAAGCCGCGACGCATCGCGCTCGTCGCGCGACCTTGCTCGGCCGCGAGCGCGAGCTGTGGCTCGAGCCGCTCGCTCTGGAAAAAATCCGCCCAGCGCGCGTGCGTGCGGTTCGACTGCGACAGGCTCCCGATGAAGTTGTCGTGGTCGAGACCGAACGCGGACGGTGACGCTCCGTGGAGCGCCGCGAGCGCGCGCCCCAGCTCTTCGTCGAAGGCGCGGCGTCGCGGGCCCGGCTCGACGAGCTCGAGCACGAGGAAGCTCACCCGGTCGTCGCCCACGGCCACCACCTCGGGAACGTGCAGCGCGCGCCCCTCGGCGAGCCAGGCGAGGCCGCGCGCTTCGGCCTGAAACATGCCGCGCGGCGCGTTTCGGTGCGTTTTCATGAACAGCCGCCGGTCGTCGTCGAGCTCGAGCTCGAACGCGTCGTTGATGTCGCCGCCCGAGAGACGCGAGGCGTTCCGCACGCCCGCGCCGAGCGCGGCTCTGAGCGCGGCCGTGAGCTCGGCGCCGAGCGCGCTCACAGCCCGTGCTCGCGCCGGATCCGCTCGACGAGCCCACGACAGGCGGCAAGACACAAGTCGAGCACGTCGTCGAAGCCGTCGTCGCCGCCGTAGTAGGGGTCGGGCACGTCCGCTCCGCCCCGCGTCTTCGGATCGAAGCTGCGGAGGAGATGGAGCTTCTTCCTCGCGGTCGCGTCGGGCGCGAGCTCCGCCAGGTCGTCGTAGTTCGCGCGATCCATCGCGAGCACGTAGTCGAAGCGCGCGAAATCACCGCGCTTGAACTGCCGCGCCGCGCCTTCGATCGCGATGCCACGCCGCGCCCCCGCCGCGCGCGCACGCCGATCGGGCGGCTCGCCCGTGTGATAGCCGGCGGTCCCCGCGCTATCCACGGCGATGTGCGACTCGAGGCCCGCCTCGCGCACCAGGTGTCGCAGGACGCCCTCCGCCGTCGGAGAACGACAGATGTTGCCGAGGCAGACGAAGCACACCGAAACCGCCACGAGCGCGGTATTGTCGCCCCCATGACCCTCGCCGGCAAGGTTCTGTTCGTCACCGGCGCGACGCGCGGCATCGGCAAAGCCATCGCGCTGCGGGCCGCGGCGGACGGCGCGAGCATCGCCGTCGTCGGCAAGACGGACGCCCCGCATCCGAAGCTCGCCGGCACCGTGCACGATACGGTGCGCGAGATCGAAGCAGCGGGGGGGCGGGCCGTCGCGTGCGTCGCC
>DASUGE010000095.1:0-2417 GCA_036274215.1 Polyangiaceae bacterium
TGCACGACCTTCGGGGAACGTGCGTGACCCTCATGCTGGCGAACGGCGCGACCGAAGCGGACGTGAGGGCGAAGACGGGCCACACCACGAGCGCCATGCTGGCCCGCTACGCACGCGCGGCGAAGTCTGCTAAGGACCTCCGCCTTGGCTCCCTGCTACCCCTCGACCAGGCCATCCCCGAGCTTGCCTCCACCGGCGGGCCGACGGGCACCGGTCCGGACGGTGGGCTGGCCACGGGAAGCGGATCTGAACCCTCTGAAGTGGCCAGCCAGGCGGCCGATGACTCACGAAGCAGCATAAAAGAAGACAAGCCGAAGTGGCGGAACCGGCAGACGCGGCGGACTCAAAATCCGTTTCCCGCAAGGGAGTGTGAGTTCAAGTCTCACCTTCGGCACTCCGAACAATCAGATGGTAAGCGCGCCGCTGACCCGGGAAGAGCTCCGGAGCTTCCTCCGCGCGCACAAGCTCGTCGTGCTGTCGTCGCTCGGACCCGACGGGGCGCCGCAGGCAGCGGTCGTCGGCTACGCGGTGAGCGATGCGCTCGAGCTGGTGTTCGACACGCTGACCTCGACGCGAAAGTACCGGAACCTCCGCGCCGATCCGCGCGCGGCGCTCGTGGTGTTCGAGGGCGAGCGAACCGTGCAGCTCGAGGGGACCGTCGACTTTCCAGAGGGCGACGAGCTCGAGCGGCTGCGAAACGTCTATTTCGGACCGTATCCGGACGGGCGAGAGCGCCTCGCGTGGACGGGGATCACGCACGGTCGCGTGACGCTCACTTGGGCTCGGCTCAGCGATTACGCGGTCGAGCCGCCGCGCATCGTCGAGCTGGCAGCTGAGGCATTCCGCTAAGGCTGTGAGAAACGCGAACGAAACGGCGGGCGCGTGGCGCCTCGGAGGCGGCGAGGCGTAATTCGCGAGGACTCAACCGGTAGCGCTTGACACGCGTGGCCCCGTGCGGGCTGAGTGGATCGAGGGGGCACCAAGGCGCGGATGTCCCACAACCAGCTTGCCCCGATCCTGAGCCTCGCGGGTCGAGTGATTCGGTCGGAGCGGCAGGCCGGCGTCTACTACGAGATCGACCGCTGCATCGGGGAGGGCGGCATGGGCGCGGCCTACTTTGCGCTGCGGAAGAGCGCCCAGGGCGTGGTCCCCGTGGTCGTCAAAGTGATGTACCCCGCGGAAGGGGGCGTCCCCGCGGAGATGGTGGCGCTGAAAGAGGCCGTGGCGCTCGGGCGACTGAACGAGCAGCTTCCGCCCTGCCCCTTCGTCGTGCGCTTGATCGATACGGGCGCGGCCAAGTTCGGCACGAAGAGCCCGACGCCGTGGCTGGCCATCGAATACGTCCACGGCGGCTTCGAGGGCACGACGCTCGAAGACCGCGTCAGCTATTCGCTCCACCGCACCGGTTTCGGGTTCGATCCGACGCGCGCCGCGCACCTCATGCGTTGCCTCGCGACCGGGCTCACCGCAATCCACGATGTGTCGGTGCTGCATCGCGATCTCACGCCCGGCAACGTGCTCTGCTGCGGGTTCGGCGAGAGCGAGATCTTCAAGATCGCCGACTTCGGGGTCGCGCGCCCGCTCGGTCTACAGCACACGTTCGGGGCGCTTCGCGTCGGAACGCCGGGCTACATCGCGCCGGACGCCAGCGAGGCCAGCGCGGGGCCCGCGGCCGACGTGTTCTCGCTCGCCGCCGTCCTCTACTACGCGCTCACCGGCCACGTGTTTTTCGAGGCCATCACGCCCGAAGAAGCGCTGGGCGAGCTGATGGCTCCGACCCGCAAGAGCATCAAAGACTATGCGAGCCTGGATCCGGAGCTCGCCGAGCGCTCCGACGCGTGCCAGGCGCTGGATCGGGCGCTCGCCCACGCGACGCACGTTTCTCCGACGCGACGCATGCAGAGCGCGAGCGAGCTCGCACGGGCGACGTTGCCATGGCTCGGTGGCGCTGACGTCGCGCCGCGTTCCGCGGGGCGCCTGCTCTCCGCCGTCTTGAGCTCGCCGAGGCCGACGGTCGAAATGAATTTCCGCTGGACCGTGCGAAGCCGGCCGCGCGACGACATGGTGATCAAGAGCGCGGCGTGGGACGCCGACGGCCACGCGCTCGCGCTATCGCGCGGTGGCGCGTGGTTCTGGGATGGACAGGCTTGGCGCGACGCGAGTCACCTCGTTGCTCCGCTCGGAGGCGAGCCGACGTTCGTGGAGCGCTATGAGGCCGGCGGCTGGTTGGTCGGCGGGCGCGGGTGCCCGCTCTGCGTCATCGATGCGCGCGGTGTGCACGTCGCGCTACCTGCACCGGAGCCGGGTAGCGAGCTCACGCTCGCGGCGGGACGCGTCGGGACCTCGTTGGTCGTGGTCGAGCGGCGCGCGGGCCGGGCCCCCACGCTGTGGTGCGGGACGGCGACGGGATGGCTCGC
>DASUGE010000096.1:0-7943 GCA_036274215.1 Polyangiaceae bacterium
CGGCTCCCCCGTGAGGCGCGTGAGCTCGGCCAAGTCGTGCTCGATTTCGCTCTGGGCGCGCAGCTGCGCTTCGACCAGCGCGGACAGCGACGGAATCAGCGCATTCACCTCGGCAATGCTGAAGAGCCGCCCGGTGGTTTCCGGTCCACGCGCTTCCGTCATTCGAACCGAAGCTTAGAAAGCAGATCGAGGTCGGTCAAGGCGCCCCCGTCGCTTTGGTCACAGGTTTGGCCACAAGAGGATACCGATTTTCGTCAAGAAGAAATCGGCAATCAGGATTGCGATCGAGATGGTCACGACGGAGCGAGTCGTGCTGTTGCCGACTCCGACCGTTCCCCCTTTGGTGCTCATCCCGAAGTGGCAGCCGACGAGCGCGATGATCGCTCCGAAGAACGGCGTCTTCAGCATGCCGGCGACGAAATCCTGCATCGTCACGACCTGGAGCGCCGTGCTCAAGAAGAAGCTCGACGGAATGTGAAACTCGAGATCGGTGATCAGCATCGCTCCGCTGAAGCCGAGCACGAGCGCGAAGGCGCTCAAGAGCGGCATCACCATCGTCGCGGCGAACAGCCGCGGCCAGACGAGCTTCTTCAACGGATCCGCGCCGAGCGCGCGCACCGCGTCGATTTGCTCCGTCACGCTCATGGCGCCGACCTCGGCCGCCATGCCCGAGCCGATGCGCCCGCCGACGATGATCGCGGTGAGCGACGGCGCGAGCTCGCGCGTGAAGCTCAAGACGACGACGCGGCCCGTGTACTCCATGCCGCCGAACTTCCGGAGGCCGAAGGCGAACTGCACCGCCATCACCATCCCGATGAACACGCTCGTGACGACGACGATGCCGACGGAGGCCACGCCGAGCGCCTCGACCTGCTCGAGGATCGCCTTGCCCTCGAACGGACGGCGAAATCCGGCCTTGGTGGCGCCGATCAGCATGTTGTAGACGCCGCCCAGGTGCTCGAGGAAACGCACGGCCCAGTCGCCGACCCGCGCTACCACGCCGCGTGGCGGCGGCGGCGGCCAGACGCTCGGGCGCAGGCTCGGGCGCGAGCTGTCGGGTGGGGACGACGCCGTCATCGCATGGTCTCGAAGCCCCCGACGAAACGATCGAAGGCCCCGGAGTCGGCCCCGCTCGTGCCCATCAGCATGAAGTCGTACACGCAGGTGTCCTTCTTCATGACGACCACGCGGTAGCGCAGCGGCACGCCGTCGAGCGCGGCCGTGAGCTCGGTGCGGAGCGCGGCGCGGCCGTCGAGCTCGATGCGCTCCTGGCTGATGAGCTTACGATCGGTGAAGTGGAGGAACAGATGGTGAGTGAGCGCCTCGAGCGGGACGTCGTCGCCGTCGAGACCGCAGCGACCATTGACCGCAATCGTCCCTTGTGCGGAGTCGTCGCGGAACGCGAGCAGCGTGTCGTCGACGTCGACCTGGCGCCACGCCGAAGGGATCGGACCGACCCGAAAAAGGAGGTCACCTTGATGGTAAACGTGTCCATCGAAGCTCGATCCGGCGCACCCCGCCACGCCGAGCAAGCAGAGGGAAGCGAACCGCCACGACCACCTTGGCCCATGCGAAGGCATCGCCCGGCACGTTAGCATGCTTGCACCCCTTTTCCGGGCTACGGTCCGAGCGTGCTCCCGATCGGCGATCGCAATCCGACGCGGACGACCCCCTTCGTCAACTACGTCCTCATAGCGCTGAACCTCGCCGTGTACGCGTGGCAATTCAGCGTGACGAGCCGGGGCGGGGAGGCCTGGCTCGTCCCGGGTTACGGACTCGTGCCGGCGCGCCTCACGCTCGATCCGCCGGGCGAGGCGTTCACGATCTTCACGAGCATGTTCATGCACGGGGGGCTGATGCACCTCGGCGGCAACATGCTGTTTCTCCATATTTTCGGGGACAACGTCGAGGACACCCTCGGCCACTTCCGCTACGTCCTCTTCTATCTGCTCTCCGGCATCGGCGCGGGCGCGGCCCAGGTGCTGACCGATCCGTCGAGCCAGCTGCCGATGGTGGGCGCCTCGGGCGCGATAGCGGGGGTGCTCGGCGCGTACATGGTGCTGCACCCGCGCGCGCCGATCACGGTGCTCAACTTTCCCCCGCTCGCGTTCTTCATCGGGTTCTTCATCGTCGTGCCGGCCTGGCTCGTGATCGGTCTCTGGTTCTTGGTCCAGCTCCTGAGCGGCATCGGCTCGCTCGGCGCGCTCGAGACGGGCGGCGTGGCGTTCTTCGCCCACGTGGGCGGCTTCCTCACGGGACTGCTGCTCGTGCGGCCGCTCCATACCGGGCGGCCGCGGCGGCGCGGGGACTCCTGGAGCGGCTTTCGCCCCCCCGAGCGGGCGACCGCCGGCCGAAGGTGGAACTGATGAAGATCAACCGCAATTTCGTACGCCGCGGCGCCGGGCGCATGACGGAGAACGACGTCCAGCGTGTGCTCGAGAACGCCGACGCTATCGGGCAGAAGTTCCTCCAAGGCGGGCGCTTGGGGCGCGTGCTCGCCGAGGGCAAGCTCTTGCTCTCGCTGATCCGCGACTACTGGACGCGCGAGTACCGCGCCGCCCCCTTCTGGGTGATCGGCGCCGCGGCGTTCGCGTTGCTGTACGTGCTCGCGCCGTTCGACCTCATGCCCGACGTGCTGCCCATCGTCGGACAGATCGACGACGTGGCGGTCGTCTCCGTTTGCGTTGCGCTCGTTCGGCAAGAGCTCTTGAAGTACGAGGCGTGGCGCAAGTCACGCGGCTTGGAGTAATAAAGACATCCCGTGACGCTGCCGTCGCTTTACAACACGCTGAGCCGCAAGCTCGAACCGATCGTCCCCATCCGCGCCGGCGAGGTCGGCGTGTATTGCTGCGGTCCCACCGTGTACGACGTGCCGCACGCCGGCCATGCCCGCTCGGCGCTCGCCCCCGATCTCCTCGTTCGGCGGCTGCGCGCGCTCGGTCTGCGCGTGAAGTACGTGCGCAACATCACCGACGTCGACGACAAGATCCTCGAGCGCGCCGCCAAGAACGGCGAGCAACCGCTCGACCTGTCGCGGCGCATGGCCGACGTGTACCAGACGCAGGTGCGCAAGGCGGGCTGCCTCGCCCCCGATCACGAGCCGCGCGTCAGCGAGCACCTGCCGCAGATCCACGCGATCGTCCAGACCCTCGTCGAGCGTGGGGCCGCGTACGTCGTCGAGATGTCGGAGGGCGTGCGCGACGTGTACTTCTCCGTTCGGAGCTTCGAGGGCTACGGCAAGCTCTCGCGCCGCCGCATCGACGAGCTCGTCGCGGGCGCGCGCGTCGAGGCCAACACTCACAAGCGCGATCCCCTGGATTTCGCGCTGTGGAAGGGCGCGGCTGCCGACGAGTGGGGTTGGGACAGCCCGTGGGGTCGCGGGCGGCCGGGCTGGCACATCGAGTGCTCCGCCATGTGCACGCACTACCTCGGCCAGCCTTTCGAGGTGCACGCGGGCGGGATGGATCTCATCTTCCCCCACCACGAGAACGAGATCGCGCAGAGCGAGGCCGCCTACCCCGATCCAACGCCGCTCGCGAAGATCTGGATGCACAACGGCTTTCTCAACGTCGACAAAGAGAAGATGAGCAAGTCGCTCGGCAACTTCGTCACGGTGACGGACGTGTTCGAGCGCAACGATCCGGAAGCGTTCCGGCTCTTCCTGCTCGGCGCGCACTACCGCGGTCCGATCCAATTCGAGACCGAGAAGCTCGACGACGGGCGCGTGGTGTTCCCCGGCGTCGACGAGGCCGAGCGCCGCGCCGATCACGCGTTCGCCGCCGTCGCACGCCTGCAACGCCTCGTCGCGGCCGGCGCGACCCCGGCCGCGAAGTTTCCGCCCGAGCTCGTTCCGTACCGCGAAGCCGGCGCGCGCGCCGTGACGCAAGCCGAAGCCGCGCTCGACGACGACTTGAACACGCCCGTCGCGCTCGCCGCGCTGAGCGAGCTCACCAAGCTCGGTCACGAGCTCGCCGATCTCGCGCAGAAGCGTCGCAAGGACGCGGCCTTCACCGGCGCCGCCGGCACGACGGCCACCGGACTGCTCGCCTCGATCGAGCGCATCACGGGCCAGCTCGGCCTGCTCCAGGCGACGCCCGACGAGTACGAGTCACGCACGCGCGAGCGCCGGCTCCGCCTCCGCGGCCTCGCCCAAGGGGCCATCGACGCGAAGGTCACCGAACGCGCCGAGGCGCGCAAAAATAAGGATTTTGCGCGCGGCGACGCCCTCCGCGACGAGCTCGCTGCGCTCGGCGTCGCGCTTCACGACGGCGCGACCGGGACGAGCTGGAGCATCGAGCAGTAACCCGGACCGCCGCGCTCTGGCGCGTGAATGCGCGAGCTCGGCACGTCGCGTGCGCGCCCCGCGGGCATGGCGGCACGCCCGCGCTCAGACGCCGATGAACAAGCGATGCGCGAAGTTACGCTCGAGCTTCGCGCGGAGGACTTTGTCCGCGGCCGTCTCGATGTCGTACTCGATGCGCTTGAACTCGAAGCGCTTCTTGTCGCTGTCGTAGACCGTGTAGCTCGCGCGGTTGTCGTAGTCGCGCGGCTGTCCGACGGAGCCGACGCTCACGATGTACTTCTTGTCGGGCTGGAGCTCGAAGTCGATCGGGGGCAGCTCCTCCACGCTGTTAGGCGTGAGCGCAAATACCTTGCACAGGTGGGAATGCCCGATCAGCGTGATGTGGCCGAGCTCGTTGTAGAGCGGCAGGCACTCGCGCGCCTGCTCCGGCGCGAAGATGTACTCGAACTCCTCGAGCCGCACGGGCGAGCCGTGGCAGAGGTGCACGTTGATGTCGTCGAGCTTGAGCTGATACGGGAGCCCCTTGAGCCAGCGCATGTTCTCTTCCGAGAGCAGCTGCGCGTGGAGGTCGAGGGCGTGCCGTGCAGCCTCGTAGTAATAAGAGTAATCCATGCGGCCGGCGACGGCGGCGTCGTGGTTGCCGAGGATCGTCGCCACGACGAGGTCGCGGATCAGGTCCGAACACTCGTTCGGCGAGCCGCCGTAGCCCACGGTGTCACCGAGGCAGTAGTAGCGGTCGATGCTCTCCCCCTTGAACGCTTCCACGACCGCTCCCAGAGCTTCGTAGTTGGCGTGGATGTCGCTCAGGATACCGAGGCGCATGGTGGGGTAGGAAAGCGGAGGCTATCACGAAAGCTCGAGGAATCCCGTCGAGGTATGCTCGCGGCATGGCCGCCCCGCCGGATCCGGTACCCGAATACGCCAGCGCTTGCCTCGACTACGTCCGCCGGGCCCTCGCCTTCGAGCTGGATTTCACGGCTGAAACGCTCCCCGTCTTGGACCACTACATCGAGAGCGTCCGTGACACGCTTTCCGAGCGCCCCGAGCTTGCGCCCCTTCTTGCCCGGGCGACCGGAGCCTATTTCGGGGAGGTCATCCGGACAGTGGTGCCGGGTTTCTGGCGCATCCCCTCGGCAAATGTTCATGACTGGCAGCTCTGCTGCCGCTTTTCGTACCTGTGGGTCAATCCCGTGGGGATCGCCTACGACGCGCTCTTCCGAAGCATCGAGCACGACGGACCCCGCTCGCTCGTGCGTACGAGTCCCGAGGAGCGGCCCTATCTCGAGCGGCGCCTGGAGACCCTGCCTCCGGTGCCGGAAGAGCAGTACTTCCTCCTCACGACGCGGCTCGAGGTCATCGAGGTGGCCAACGAAGCGCTTCACGCGCGCCTCGAAGAGCAAGGTTACGGCGACACCGAGCTCGGCGAGGACGATTACGCCCTCGAGCCGGGCGGGCGAGTTTTGGACTCCTGAGCAGGAACGGCTGGACGATCGCGCGTTTTTTTGCGACGCGGTTACTCCGCACGCCGGGGCGGCGCGGGTCGCGGGATGCGCGCCGCGGGGGTGCCTTCCGGCGTTTCGGCGCCGGGTGGCTCGCCGCGCGGCGCCTCCCCTGTCACGAGTCGGCCGGGCACGGTCAGGGTCGCGGACGGCGTGATCTCGTCGCCGAGGAAGGTGCGCGCCCCGACCGCGTACGTGCCGGCCACGAGATCGACGAGCAGGCCCGTGCCGTGCGGCTCGAGCCGGGCGACGGGCACGCTATCGACCAGCGCGTAACGCAGAACATCGTCGCCGTTCACGAGCAGGAGTCCCTCCTTCGGTGCGTCCTTGTTGGGTCGCACCGAGGCGGGGCGCAGCCGCAAGCTCCGGAGCTGGGCGCGCTCGAGGAGCAGCGCCGTGGGCGGGAGCGGCAGCTCGCCGATGCGGTGCTCGGCCCCCTCGGGCGGTGTCCGGAGCATGCTCTGGTCAACGACGCTCGTGCGCTCGAGCGCCGTCGTTTCGAAGACGACGGCGCCGCCTTCGGACCACGTGTATTCGGCGCGCACGGGCACGAGGTCGGGACCGCACGCGGGGCTGTCGGGGTGCACGCCGCCGAGCTCGAGCACGAGGCGGCAGAGGAGCGCGCCTCCGAGCCCGGCGCCCGTCACCTGCGCCTGCTCGAGCGCCACCTTGCCGAGCGACGAGGTGAATTGCGCTCGCTCGGTCGCGTAGCCGAGCGCTTGGCCCGCGCCCCGCGACGTCCCCGTCACGTGAGCGAGCGGGACCACGTCGGCGCGGCGCTCGTTGAGGACGGCGCGCAGTGCGCCGGCTTGGATCACGACGTAGCGATTGCGGTCCGGCCACAGGAGCACGTGGCCGTAGCGATCGCTGCGCGCACGGAGCTCGCTGCCGCTGGCGAGCACGAAGCGCGAGCTCGGAAGCGCGACGCGGAGCCGTCCGTCGGCCGCGGCGACGATGTCGAGCTCGAAGCTCGAGGCCTGGCGCGCGCGCTCGAGCGCTTCGAGGTTCGCTTCGGGCAAGCGACCGGCCGCGCCGACGTCCGGCCAGCGAAAGCGCGCGCGCAGCGTGAGCCCGGACGGATCGTGAAGCTCCTCGAGGTCCGTCGGGAGGGCCTCGTCCTCGCGCGCCGGCGAGGGCGGCGGCACCTCGGCATCGACCCCGCCGTCGGTCGGTCCCGCGTCGGGCGCCGCGCGGACCGTATCCGGTCCGGTTGCGAGCGGCGCGGGCAGAATGCTCGCGTTCGGGCTCGGCTCGCTCGGTCCGGCGTCGGCCGGCACCGCCCGCGACTCGCACGCCGCGAGACCGAGTGTCAGGGTTGCGACGAGCGCCCGAAGCTGCGGACGCCGGCCCGCCATGGTCATCCGCGCGCGGCGCCGATCAGGGACTTGGCGTCGACGCCGCGGCTCGCGCAATGAGCGCGCAAGCCGTCGAGCACGCGCTTGGCGGCCGAAGGGTCGACGAAGTTCGCGGTACCGACCTGCACGGCGCTCGCGCCGGCGGCCATGAACTCGATGACGTCGCGCGTCGTCGAGATGCCGCCGATGGCGATCACCGGGATCGACACGGCGCCCGCGATCTCCCACACGATGCGCAGCGCGATCGGGCGCAGCGCAGGGCCGCTGAAGCCGCCCGTGCGGTTCGCGAGGCGAAGCTTGTTCTGCTCGATGTCGATCGACATGCCGCGGATGGTGTTGATGGCCGTGATCGCGTCGGCACCGGCCTCTTCGCACGCCTTCGCGACGGCGACGATGTTGCCGGCTTCGGGGCTCATCTTCACCCATAACGGGAGCTTGGTCGCGACGCGCACCGCGCGCGTGACCTCGCCGCACATGCGCGCGTCCTTGCCGAACTCGATGCCGCCTTCGGTCACGTTCGGGCACGACACGTTGAGCTCGATGGCGGCCACGCCCGTCTCGCGATTGAGGCGCTCCGTGATGGCGACGAAATCGGCCACGCTGCTCGCGAAAATGTTCGCGACGACGGTGACGCCGCGCTCGCGCAGCGTGGGCAGCTTGTCGCGGCAGAACGCCTCCACGCCGACGTTGGCGAGGCCGATGGCGTTCAGCATGCCGGCGGGCGTCTCGCAGATGCGCTCCGGCGGGTTGCCCGCGCGCGGATTGAGGCTCAGGCCCTTGGTGCAG
>DASUGE010000097.1:0-11756 GCA_036274215.1 Polyangiaceae bacterium
CGGAGTCGACGCCGCACCTCGATCATCCTCGTCGTGCCTGAACCATCTTCCAGCCGTTGCCGGACGGATCGCGGAAGCCCGCGTCGACGTTGCCGTAGCGTTCGACGGGCTCCTGCGTGAACTCCACACCGCGCGCGCGCATCCGGTCGTAAGCGGCGCGGCAGTCGTCGACCTCGAGCACGAGGGGCGGCATCGCACCCTTCGCGACCACCTCGCGCACGGCTTGCGCCGTGCCCTCGTCCTGGGTCGGGGGGCCGGGCTTGAAGAGGCCGAGCTGGAACGACGGCTGGTCCGGATGCTGGACGGTGAGCCAGCGGTAATCGCCGTTCTTGGCGTCGGTGTGAACCTTGAAACCGAGCTTTTTCACGTAGAAATCGACCGCCTCATCCTGATCGCGAACGTACAGACCGACGAGCTGAATACCTTGTGTCATGGGACCTCCGTAGGCTCGAACCCCTCGGGTTCGACCGTGTTTCGTTGTTCCCCATTCCTATCGCCCTCCTCCTGCCGTCGCTTCTCCGAAACTGCGATCGTGAGGGCGGGGCGGTGGGCGGCAGCGAGGTAGCAGAAGGGCACCGCCTCCGGGTTGCGCTCCACCGCCTTCTCACGCGCGCGCAGATCGCCGGGGCTCTCGCCCGTGACGTCGCGAAAGGTGCGGCCGAAGGTGCCGAGGCTGCTCCACCCCGTCTGAAAGGCGATGTCGGTGATGCTGAGCTCCGTCTCGCGCAACAGTGCGGTCGCTCGCTCGATGCGCCGCGTGAGGAGGTAGCGGTGAGGAGGAAGGCCGAACGCGTCTTTGAAGGACCGCGCGAAGTGCGCTTCCGAAACGCCGCTCACGCGCGCGAGCCGACGCACGGGCCACTCCTCGTGCGAGGCGGCGTCCATGCGATCCTTGGCGCGGAGGAGGCGCCGGAGGAGCTCCGGGTCCTGGCTCATTCACGTGTATTCTCGCAGGATCGCGGCAAGATGCGAACCACCCTCACCGCGCACGGGGACGGCGCTAACTCTTCGCCAGTGCCGCGAGCGCGCCCTGGATCGACGCGTCGATCGCTTTGGTGACTTCTTCGCGACCGGGGCCGTACACGCCTTCTTGCCAGCGGAGCGGGTTGCCGTCGAGCGTGAGCACGCACGCTGTCGCGACGTTGCGCAGCGCGCCGATGACGTAGAGCGTCGCCGTTTCCATCTCGACGGCGAGCGCCCCGGCCTTCGCGTAGAGGCTCAGATTGTCCGGGAGAATCGAGCTATAGAAGATCGCGCTCGTGAGCACGATCCCCGAGTGGGCGCGCGGCACGCGCTCGCGGCAGCTGTCCCGCAAGCGCTGGATCAGATCGACGTCCGCAACGGCGGGGTACTCCGCCGGCACCATGAGCTGCGAGGTGCCGTCGAGGCGAATCGCGGCGGTCGCGACGACGGTGTCCCCGATCGCGAGCCCGTCTTGCAGCGCCCCGGCGGTCCCCACCCGGATGATGCGCTTGACGCCGACATCGATGAGCTCGTTGAAGCAAACCGCGGCGCCGGCTCCGCCGATGCCGTGCGAGACGACGCTGATGCGACGCCCCGCGGACGAGCCGTCGTAGGAGTGATACTCGCGGTTTTGCTGGACGAGGCGCGAGCCCTCCAAAAACGAAGCGATGCGGGCTGCCCGCGCCGGATCTCCGCACACGACAACATCTTCGGCGAGGTCTCCCGCGCTGACCCAGAGATGCTTCGCGCGAGCCTGCGTCACGTCCGAGCCTCGCCGACGAGTTCTGTCATCAGCCGAGAAATCTACACCGGAGACCGCTATGGTCGAACGTGAATTTTTCAGGCCCGCTTCGCTCGAGGCCCGAAAAATTCACTGGTCTGTGCCCGCTCGACTCACGGGGTGAGGCGTTGCGGCGTTGCCGGCGCCGCGGTACGGAACGAGCGTCGCTATGTCGATTCGCTGCGCGCTCGCGGTGCTGCCTTTGCTCGCGTCGATGGCGTGCGCGTCGAAGGACGGTGACCCCGGCAATGGCACCGGCGGCTCGAGCTCGGGGACGGGCGGTGGCTCCGGCTCGGGCGGGGTGCTCGGCGGCGCGGGCGGCGCGGGAGCCGGCGGACGCGGCGGAGCGGGCACGGCCGGCACCATTGCAGGCACGGGCGGAACGGGCGGGACGACGGGCGGCAGCGCCGGAGACAAGAGCAATGCAGGTGGCGCCGGCATGGCCGGCGGGGGAGCGGGCGGTGCCGGCATGGGCGGTGCGGTGGCCGGAGTCGCAGGGCTCGCCGGGACGAGCGGGCGCGCAGCGGGCGGAGCGGGTGGAGGTGCGGGCGCAAGCGCGGGCCCGGTGAGCATCACCCTCTTCGAGGACGCGGTGTTCTTCGACGGCTACGCGACGGTGAGCAACGAGCCGGTTCCGGCCGGCGTCGTGCGCCTGCGCAACGACGTCCTCACCCGCAAGCTGACGGACGCGGAGCTCGACTCGGTTCAAAACACTCTGAAGGTCGAGGTCGTGATCGGCGCCCTGTGCGACAACTACGATCGCATCGGAAGCGTGGCGCTCGCCTTCGTCCCGAAGGGGCAGAGCAAGTACGCGGTAGACGACGTCGAGCGCATCGAGGTCGGCCGCTACATCACGCCCTTCATGGACAAGAACAAGAAGCCCGACGAAGTCCCGTACGATTTCGACGCGGACAATCTCGCGCCCGTGCTTCGCGACCCCGAGCTGCGCGAAAAGTTCGACCTATGGCTCGAGCTCGAGCTCTTCGGCGTCCCCTACGCCGCCAACGACGAAGTGAGCGGTTGCGCCAACCGGAGCGACGTGTTCCGGGGCAGCGTCACGCTGAAATCCGACAGCAGCGCTCCGGCGGCCGCTTTCGACGACCTCTTGCCGCTCGCGTACAAGGCGTCGTTCAACAACTACGAGCGAGGCGCGAGCGACATGCTCGGCACGACCAAGAAGACGATCGAGTTCACGCTCGCCGCCGACACGACCGACACGGAGCTCGTCCTCATCACCTCGAACCATGGGGCGAATTCGGGTGGCGAAGAGTACAGCCGCCGCGATCACTTCGTGTACGTCGACGACGAACAGGTGCTGAAGTACAAGCCCGGCCGCACGAGCTGCGAGCCGTTCCGCATGTACAACACACAGGCGAACGGCATCTACGGCTCCGCCAAGCGCTCGGACAGCGAGTGGCAATCCTTCAGCAACTGGTGCCCAGGCGACGTCATCGACACGCGCGTCATCGCCCTCGGCGCCTTGCCCGCGGGGAAACACGCCTTCGTGCTCGACGTTCCCGACGCCGAGTTCGTCGGCGGCGAGGGAAACCTGCCGGTTTCCCTCTATGTCCAGTCGGTGACGAAGTAGCTTCTACGTCCAGTCGGTCACGAACCAGCGCTCAGCGCGGGTCGTGCAGCATGCGGCAGCCGGGGCAGTTCGCGCCGCCCGCGGGACCGTTGTCGCACTGCTCCGGGTCCTGGACGATGCTGTCGCCGCAGAACGGCCCGAGCTTGCAGCCCGCGTCGCACTCGCCGTACCCGCCGTCGTTGATGCCGTCGTCGCATTCCTCGCCGAAGCTCAGGATGCCGTCGCCGCAGATCGCCGTGCAGTCGCTCGGCGTCGCCTCGAAGCCGGAGAGCGTGAGGCGGAACGAGGAGCCGTAGCGCTTACGCTCCGCCTGGAAAACCACGATCTTGTAGACGTTGCCCGCCGTGAGCCCGAACTTGCCTGCAGACTGAGCGTTGATCGTGACCGAGCCGTCCATCGGCACGTGGATGCCGCCCAGATCGACCGCGAGGTGGCCGTTGACGAACACGAACACGTCGTCGTCACCCGTGAAGTCGAGGCGCGCGCTGGTGTCCGTGTCGTAGCGGAACCAGTACTGCACCTCGCTCGTGAACGAGAAGTTGTGCTTCTTCGCGCCGGGGAACACCGATTCTTCCGAAGGCCAGCCGTTGTACCCGTACTGCAGGGGTAGCTGGGCAAAGTCCAGGTCCTGCGTCGGCCCCGTCACGCTGTCGACGGGGAAGAACAGCGGCGTGCCGTCGAACGTCTGCTCGATACCGCCCGTGCACCACTGCTTCGGGTCGTAGCTGCACGGTTTGCAATCGGCGACGCACGCGTCGACCTGACCGTCGAAGTTCGTCTGGCAGTCGGTGTCGCACTCGTCGGCGGCGGCCGTGAGAGCGTCGATGTCCGCCTGGATGTCGGCGACCTCCGTCGTGAGCGAGTCGATCTTGGTCGTCAGCTGATCGATCTGGTTTTGATCCGGATTCGCGCTCGCCATCTGGCGGTCGAGGTCGCTCTGCGCCTGCGTCAGCTCGTTCTGCCGCTGCGTGAGCGTGTTCTGCGTCTGCATGATCTTGTCATGGTCGGGACGGCAGACGTTGTCGCACTGGAGGGAGCTCCGCACGCGCTCGGAGCAGCCGTTCTTGCAAGTCGCCTGGCTGGTGGCGCCGTTGACGCTCTGCTCGTTGCCCATGCCCTTCGCGGGCGCGACCGTGGTGGTGAGCTGCTCGCCGTTCGCGCCGAAACGGTTCACGAAGCCGCCCTTGCCGTTGTCGAACAGCACGACGTCGCCGACGACGCGCACGTTCTTGTTGCCGTCGCGGAACCACGTCGCAAAGGAATCGGCGGATTGGATGCACGCGTTCGCCGGCGCCTTGCCGAGAACGGGTCGCCCCTCGGCGTCGAGCGAATCCTTGGCGATACCAAGGACGATCGGATCACCTTCGGGGATGCCGCAGGTCATGTCGGGATAGACGGGCTGGCCGAAATCCGGGTCGTCGTCCGAGAAATCGCGGAAGATGGCCGGCACGCGCAGCACGCACTGGCCGTTCACCATCTCGCAGTTTCCCACCTGATTGCAGGTGAAGCCGTTCTCGATCGTGCACGTCGAGGAGCAGCCGTCGCCGTCCGCGTTGTTGCCGTCGTCGCAATCCTCGTTGATGAGGAGGCCGTCGCCACAGCTCGACGTGCAGGAATCCCCGGAGCAATTGGGCTCGTTTTGGCAGAGCGAGGAGCAGCCGTCGAACGGCTCGTCGTTGCCGTCGTCGCACCCCTCGGAGCCCTCGACCTCGCCGTTGCCGCACTCGGCCGGCGTGCAGACGCTCGGCTGTCCGTCGCACTTCATCCCGAGCTCGATCTTGCAGCGGTCCGAGCAGCCGTCGCCTGGGGTTAGGTTTCCGTCGTCGCAGCGCTCGCTCGCGGCGACGACGCCGTCGCCACAGCGCGCGATCTCGCGACAGGCCTTGCCCGGCGCGGCACAGCTGAAGCCCGGCTCGACCTGGAGGCAGTCGTCTTTGCAGCCGTCACCGGACGCCCTGTTCCCGTCGTCGCACGCCTCGTCGCTCGTGAGCTCGCCGTCGCCGCAGCCTGCCGGGACCGTCGGCGAGGGATTCATCGTGGGGTCGATGACGCCGCTGTTACCGGTTCCACCCGAAGAAGGATGGCTCGTCGTGCCTCCGGAACCCGGGGAGTTGCCGTTGCCCCCGGAGTCGCTGCCCTCGGGCAGACCCTGATGGGTGTTGCCGGCCGCGCTGCAAGCGTTGGCGAGCAACCCGAGAACGAGAGCCGAAAAAAGACGAGCAGAGGGGTAGCGTAAGTGATGCATGGCGGTCGGTCCGTGCTGCACCATTTTCTGACATGGCGACCGCCGAGAAGCCATGACCTTTGGCAGGCCAAATGCTCGACCAGAGCTTCAGCTTCTCGCGAATTCTGCGGGCATACTGTGTATCGGAATCCGTCCGGGCTGTTCTGGCCGGGACCAGGCTACTCTCGGGCGTGAGGGCGCAGACCTGATGGAGGTGAATCGCCGCCGTGCTTTGCTCCTCGTCAGTGCGCTCGCCGCCTGCCACGCCGAGCCGTCGCGGGACCCAAGCGCCACGGCGCCGCGGCGTCATGGCGATGCCGAGCCGGCGCCGCCCGTGGATGGTGGGCCAGGAACCAGCGAGCGCGACGGTACGACCACGGCAACGGACGACGGCGCGTCGCTGCTCGATCCCGTTGGAGCGGCCCTCGACGGAGGGCCCGACGCGGCGCCGGCCGACGGTGGGCTCGATGCTTCGGCTCCGCAGGCTCACCCGAACACGCCTCCTCCGTCGACGAGCGAGCTCCTGCGTCGCTGTCGAGCTTTGCCGAAGCAGAGTGATTGCGACGACCTCGACGCGCGCGTCATGTGCCGAACCGCCGTGAGCGAGTTCTCGCGCGAGGCAGCGGCGCGAGCGGTGTCTTGCTACGAGAAAATCGACGAGCCCTGCCGAGGCTGCGCGATCAAGGTCTGCACGCAGGGGGCTCTCACCGGCTTCGCGCGCCGCGGGCTCGCGGCTTGTGAGGGCGTGCGGAAGAAGGTCGCCGAGGCGTCGGATGCTGCGTACGGGGATACGATGTTCGAGCTCTGCGAGGATTACGCCGCAGGAATGAACCCGGAAGGGGTGCGGCGCTTCTCGACGTGCCTCAAGCGGAACATCGGCGTGGGGGTGCGCTTCTGCTTGTGGGATCCGTCCGTGACCCCGTGCACCGAAGGCAACGGGCCGCGCAGGCCGCCGGGGGATCTCGGGCTCTGAGCGGCCATGGCGGTGCTACCAGCGAACTCCGGCGTTCGCCGAGACAGCGAGCCACGCGCCGTCGAAACCGATCGCGGCCGCGCCGCCGGAGAGCCCCTCCGCGCCCACGACGGCGTAGCCGCCTTCGAGCACCAAGGCGAACGCGAACGAGCCAGCGGCGCCGTCACCGCGCAGAACGAGCATCGGACCGCCCGCGGCGCGCGTCACGTCATGCGCCCGTGCTTCGGGGGGCGTCGCGGAACCGGAGAGCCCCGTAACGCCCATGCGACCGCCCAGCGCGGCGGTCGCCGACCACACGTCGTTGCCCGCGCGCGGTCCGACCCACGCGCCCAGCGAGAGCATGCGGGCCTCGACGCTCCCGAGCGCGACACGACTTCGCGCGAAGCTGCCCTCGAGGTCGAAGCCCAAGTCCAAGGGAATACCGAAGCGGAAGCTGAGCTCGCTCCGGAGGCCGGCGGCGGTCGTCTGGGCATCGCCGAAATAGAAGCGCGCGGTGCCACCGAGCAGCACGCGCATGAACATCGGTGCGCGGTCCGGCTCCGGAGACTTAGCGGGCGGCTTCGGCTCGGCCTTCGGCGCGACGACCTCGGCGGCAGCGGGCTCGGGGGGCGGCTGCTTGGCGCGCTCGGCTTCGATGCGCTCGGCGAGCGTCGGATCGACGGCCCGGAGCGCTTCGAGAGCCGCGAGCGCGACGGCTCGCGGCGCTGCGTCACCGGGAAAGGCGTCGTAAGACAAGTCGTTCCGTACGTCTCGCTCCCCGCGCGCATCGTGCGCCGTGACGCGCGCTAGCTCGGACTCGCACCGGATCTCGATCCACTCGCGACCCGGCGGCGTATTCGGAGCACTGCCGTCGTCGAGCAAGCCGCCGAGCTCGATCCGCAGGATCCGCCGCAGCGAGGCGTCGAACGCTGCGGAACACGCGTCGACCGCCAGCCCGACCTTGTCCGTGCGCTCCGGCTCGGCAGCCGTGGCAGTCGTCGCGCCGAGCACGACCGAGAGCACGACCGGCGCGGCCGCGACCCGCCGCAAAGAAACGAAGCGCGCGCGCGTCACTCGAGTCCGGCCAGGGCCTTCAGTCGAGGCGCATGACGCCCCGAGGGGTATCGCTCGAGGTACGTCGCAGCTAGCGCACGGGCTCGGCTCGGTTCGGACGCTCGGCTCCAGGCTTCGACCTCCCGCGCGAGCGCATCTTCGGCGAACTGACTCGCCGGCGCCATCCGCCGCACGTCGTTGAACGCGGCCGCGGCCTCGCGCGGGCGCCCGAGCTCATTCAAGAGCACGCGCCCGAGCGTGAAGGCGGCGAGCGGCGCTCGCGGATCGCGCGGGTAGTCCCGCAAAAGCTGCTTCAAGAGCTCCACCGCGCGGTCGGGATGGCCCGCAGCGCGCGCCGCGTCGACGTCGGCGAGTAGCTCGGGTGCACCGCGCGCCGCGGAACGCGCCGAGCCTGCGACCGGTGCGCTGCTGGAATGCCCCGTCTTGCTCGGCGGGGGCGAGCCGTCGGACGGGGCGGCCGCCTCCCCGCTGAGTACGAGCGGAGGAAACCAGCCGCTCTCGCCGGCGAGCAAGCGCTTCTGGCCGACGCCCCAATCGACCTCGACGACGCCCTTTTCGACGTTGACCGCGACGCGATCGGCGACGACCTCGACGCCGAAGGTCGTGCCGATGACGCTGACCGTCACGCTCGCGGCGCGCACCGTGAACGAGCGCTCGGGACGCCGCGTCACCTCGAAACGCGCCTGACCGCGCTCGAGTCGCAGATGCACGCGCTCGGCCGCGTCTTCCTCGACGGCGAGGCGCGTCTCGGGAGCGAGGGGGATCGCTCGCGACTGATCGGCGAGCGTGATGACCTCCGGCGCACGGCGTTCCACGGACGGCGCGGGAATGGCAGCCGAGCCCAGCGCCGCGACCTCGCTCGGTCGCGCTCCGGCGGACGGCTTCGTGCCACCGGTCGCGCTCGTCGCGGGGGCGAGCCGAAGCAAGACGACGAGCACCAGGCTGGCGGCGGTGCCGAGCCCGAGCCCGATACCGAGCATGCCGCGATTGTGTCGCCGCAGGCGGCGCTCGGAGGCGCCGTGCAAAAGCCGCTCGACGTCGCAGTCGCTGAGCTCGGGCTCGAGGTGTCGTTTCAGGCGCTCGAGGTCGCCGAGATCGTCGCGTGCGTCACTCATCGGATAGCCTCCGCTCGAGCGCCGTCCGCGCCCGCAAGATGCGCCGCTTCGCCGTCGTCGTGGAGCAGGCGCACAATCGAGCGACGGTGTCGATGGTTTCGCCCTCGACGTGGTGCAGGACGAACGCGATGCGAGCGTCGGCGTCGAGCGCGTCGAGCGCGCGGTAGACGGCGGCAATCAGCGCGCGATCGTACGGCGATGCGTGCGGATCGGCGATCCTCTCGTACTCGCCGTCCGCAGTCACGCCGATCAGCGAGTAGAGCCGCCGCCGACGGAGCCGGTGGCGCGTGACGCGAACCGCGATCGTGGCGAGCCAGCTCCGCACGGCGTCAGGCTCGCGCAGGGCGTCGTACGTTGACGCGGCCTCGGCGAACACGTCCTGAATCAGGTCGTCGACCTCGGCTCGGCGCCCCGAAATGCGCAGGCACACGGCGCCGACATAACGGCAGTAGCTCCGGTACACGTCATCGAGCGAGCGTGGCGGCGCCCCCGCTTCGCTCGGAAGCGAGGGTGCGGAACGCCGGAGGACGCGGAGATTCGTCACCGTTTCAGTGTGTCTCCTCCATGCCGGCGTCACGGCTCGACGCCGCACGTACCCAGTTTATCGGGTTGCGTCGTGCCGCACGGCGCGGGGCGCCCACCGATGCAGGTCTCCCCGTTCGGGCAGTCTGCGTCGCCGAAGCAGCCGCTCGGGGGTGGAGCGTGGCAGACGCCGGGATTGTTGCCGGCGCAATCGGCGCCGTAGCAGTTGGCGCCCACAGCGCAGTCTTCGCTTCCATAACAGCTGCAGCCGTCTTGCTCTGGCAGCGTGCAGCTCGCTGCGCCTTCGCAGTCTTTCGGCTTGACGCACCCCTCGTAGCAAAAGCCGCTGTACGAGACGACGAACGCCGGATCCTCGCAGAACGGCGTGAGGGCGTCGCAGCTCAGGGCCTTCCCCTCGCAATCGGCCTTGTCGCCGTCGACACAGCGCGAGAACTTCGCGCAGCAGCCGACGCTGCCGCAGCCGCACGTTCCGGGGTCCTGATACACCGAATGACACTCCGTTCGCGCTTCACAGTCGGCGAGCACGGTGACCTCCGAGCAAGCTCCCGAGGCGCCGCCCCCGCCTCCAGTTCCCGCGCCCGAGCTGCCGCCCGTGCCGCCATCCGCAGCGCCCGCGCTCCCGCCGTCACCGCCCGAGCCGCCACCAACCGCCGCACCGGCGGTACCAGCTGCCGCGCCACCCGAGCCCGAGCTCGAGCCCGCGCTCGCTCCGGAGCCGCCGGAGCCGCCCTGACTCGACCCACCCTTGCCGGATGCACCGGAACCCGCCGAGCTTCCGCCCGAAGCAGGATTTCCGGCCTTCGCGCCTGCGCCCGCTTGCGCGCCGGCACTGCCACCCTTGCCCGATGACCCTCCAGCCGATTGCGCCCCCATGCCCGAGCCGCCCCCGTCATCGATGAGCGAATCCTTCGACGTGCACGCCGTCGCGCCGGCCCAAACGGCTAAAGCGGCCCACGCGCAAGCTTTTACGGGTTCCATACGTCCATGAGTGGTCGATCGTCGGAAACCGGACCACCCGACGCAAAGATAGCCTCACCCTGATGCGCGTGATGGGCCGGGCCAACCGATTTCGGAGCTCGAGAATCAGTTCTCGATGAGCTCGATGCTCTCGAGGAAGAGGTCGATGTCGTAAAGGGTGACGCAGGCGTCGGGCCGATAGCGGCCTTCTGGGACGCTAATCACGACGAATAGCTCGCCCGACCCTTCTCCGGCGGGGAGATCATACGACGCCGTCGGCGCCGCTTGGGGCTCCGACGGCTGCGTGAGCAGTGATGGACTGGCAACGGAGCTGGCGCCCTCCCGCGCGAGCTGAACACTGAACGAGCCGATGTATGTTGAACTACCCGACTCCGGGACTGCCGCCGCCTTGATACGTACCGTTCCACCCGCCCCCGCCAGCCTTGCCACGAGCGTCGTGCCGGTCGAAAGCAGCGCACAGCCGCGCGGGCAGGCATCGTTCTCGTCCGAAGCAACGTGCGTCACTTCTCCTGCCAGGACGCCGAGATCGGGCGGCAGATCGGCCGAGAAGTCGAGCTTCTGCTCTCGGACCGGACCGAAATCGATGACCGGTACATCGAGCGTGATGGGCGACACCACACCATTGGTCGACGCTAAGCTCCCGGAGAGCGTCAGCGACCGCCCAACCGCCTTGGCCCAATCGCTGAGCATGAAAGTCGCTGCGTGGGTAGGCGTCGAGGTTGTCCATGTGAGCTTGGCTTCGTCTCCGTCGAGCGTCGCGCTGAGGGCGTCCGACAGCGGCAGCATCGCTGGCTTCGAGGCCGTGACCATCACCGGCTGCCACGGTAGGACGCCGGAGTCGAACTCTAGCGCTGCGCTCACACTCACCTCGGTCGGTATGTCGTCGACCTGCACCGTGCAGTCCATCGTGGAGAATGTTTGCGTGTTGCCGCCGCCGCGACAGTAGGTGGTTTCTTTGAGGTCCTGACGCAGATAAATCCCTCCCTCACCGATTCCTCCGGCCGAGCTCTCGCTGAAGGCGAACATCCCGTCGTAGACGTCGTAGGAGGCATACTCCACCTCGGGGAGCACGGGCGGCTCGCCGACCAAGTAGCTTCCGGTGAGCTTCGCGGGCTTGCGCTCGGTTGCGGGCCCAGTCACCTTGCCCAGGAGCGCGCCTGGAATGTGTGCAATGGGCATCGTCCGCGTCAAGGCAAAAGGGGGAGTCACCTCGGCCTCCGTCGTCGAGACGACGCGAAGGTAGAAAGCTGGCTTTTGTTGCCAGTCGCTGGTCGAGATAATCACAAATTCCTTGCCGACCTCCGTGTCCGGCACGGGGAGGGGTTGGGGCGCGCCACCACCGCCGTTGCCCATGCCGCCGAGACCCATGGCGCCGGCGGTGCTCGACCCACCCGTGCCCGCATCGCCGTCGCGACTACCGTGCTCGGACACTCCGCCGCAGCCAATACTCATGCCCACCAACACAAGGACTGAAAACGGCGTCGCCCCGGCCCCTACTTTGCGCATACCGCAAGAAGAGCAACAACCGTGCCCCTCGA
>DASUGE010000098.1:0-4511 GCA_036274215.1 Polyangiaceae bacterium
AAGCTAGTGGCTCGTAGCTCAAAGCTCGTAGCTCAAAGCTCGTAGCTCAAAGCTCGTAGCTCAAAGCTCGTAGCTCAAAGCTCGTAGCTCAAAGCTCGTAGCTCAAAGCTCGTAGCTCAAAGCTCAAAGATCCGAGTTGAAGGTCATAACCGGAAGCCGCTGTCCCTTGCCGCTTCACTTTGCCCTGCGCACCTTCGCGACCCCCTCCGACGGCGTTCTCTGAATGTTTGTATTCAAACAAGGGTGGGGGCTTCTTTGTATTCAAACATTCAGGAGAGGCGGGCATCCCCATCCTGGCGCGGGTGGCGGCACGCGGTGACCCGCGTTGCCAATGCTCGAGCGGATCGCTCCCATTCGGTGCGCGCGCGAAGCAAGGGAGAACGAGAACGTTTTCAGTGTGGGCTGGCGCGCGTTGAGCACGGCGCGTTGACGCCCCGGAAACGCTTTTCAGCCTGCGACGCGCAATGACGCGAGGTGGCCCCTACAACCCCGCGATTTATGCTGTTTTTTTGCGGCGGAGCCAGGTGCGCAGGTAGTCGAGGTCTTCGCGTTTCACGGTGCGTGTGGCGAGGCCGAGGGCGACGAAGGCGAGGAGGACGACGAGGATTTCGGCGATGAGGCGGGGCACGGCGGGGAGAGGGACCTCGCGTTTGACGAGCCAGCCGAGGGCGCCGGCCGCGGCTGCGACGGCGAAGATGCGCAGGTAGCTCTGTAGAGGGAAGATGGTGGTGTAGGGGCGGCCGGTCGCGCGGGAGATGAAGAAGACGTAGGTGGCGACGTGGAGGACGAAGGCGAAGCCGGTGCCGATGGCGGGGCCGATGAAGCCGACGCTGAAGACGAGCGGGACGCTGAGTAAGACGTTGTAGAGGAGTCCGAAGGCCGCGGCGACGAGCGAGAGACGGGGGCGACCGGCGGTCACGATCAGGGGGCCGAAGGTCGCGACGCGCAGGAACGTGAGCGGGGAGTAGAAGCGGAAGATGTTTGCGGCCTCGGCGTAGGCGCTCGTGAAGAGCACGGTCATGAGCTCGTCGGCGGCGACGACGAGCGCCATCGTGACGGGGACGACGATCAGCGCGACTTTATTGGCATTTTTGCGCCAGATCGCGAGGGCGCCCTCGGGGTCTTGGGCGCGGAAGCGCTCGACGAGGTTGGGGGTGAAGGCCGCGCCGACCGAGTACGCGATCGTGCCGATGACGGGGACCTGCCAGGCGCCCGCTTGGTAGTCGGCGAGGCGCGTCGCCGGGAGGACGAGCAGCACGAGCCAGCGGTCGAGCTGCGAGTTGAGCTGACTGATGACTTCCGTCGCTCCGATGGGAATGGCGACGGCGAAGAGTGCCCGCACGCTCAGCGGCGAGGGCACGCGGGGAACGGCCCCGTACAGGCTCCGGAGCTCCCAGAGCACCACGAGACCGAAGGCCCAGCGCACGACGGCCGAGGTGTGGATGACGAGATCGACGGACGCCTCGGTGGCCAGGGGCACGAGCGTCGAGAGAGCAATGAAGATCGTGCGCGCAACCTGGATGACGGCCGAATGGCGCGCTTTGCGCTCGGCGATGAGCAGGTTCGCGAGCAGGCGAAAGGGGAGATCGGCGATCAGCGAGGGGGCGAACAGCAGCAGCAAATTCAGCTGTTTTTGTACGGCTTCCGAGGGCGCGACCCCGGCCGGCGCGAGCGCGACGACGCCCGCAGCGAGCGCCACGGCGAGGGCCCCGCCGGCGCCGAGCAAGGCGGCGACGCCGAACGTGCGCCGTGCGATGGCCGCGCGCTCGGGCAGCTCGCGATCGCTGAGCTGGTAGAGCAGCGTGTACGGGAAGCCGGTGCTGAGCAGCATCGCGAGCGTCTCGTAGACGAGCGTGACGGAGAGCAGGCGCGCCACGTCGCCCTTGCCGATGAGGCGCACGACGAGCAGCGGCGTGAGCGCCGCGGCGACCGTCGCGAGGGTCGTGCCGATGACGAGCACGCCCGCCTGACGGGCGGGGTCGACCGGGCGTCGGGCGCTCATCCGCGCGCCTCGCCCGGCGCCGCGCGCTTCTCGGCGAGGGCCCGGCGCACGTGGACGAGGATGCGCTCGACGCGATGCTCCCAGGTATTTTCCGCGGCGAGCGCGAGCCGCGCGTCGCGCCCTGCGTCGGGGTTTTCGAGCGCGGCTTCGCACGCGGCGACGAATTCGGGGGCCGTGCGCGCGACGCGGACTCGGTCGTAGTAGTCGGCGAGCGCCGGGAGATCGCTCGTGACGAGCGGCTTGCCGCTGGCGAGGAGCTCGAAGAATTTGATGGGGAACGAGTACGTCGTGTAGTCGTTGATGCGATACGGGATCACCGAGACGTCGAAGCCCTTCACGTAGCCGGGGAGCGCTTCGTAGCTGCGGTGACCCATCAGGTGCACGTTCGGCTCGGCGCCGAGCGCGGCCACGTCGGTCGTCGGATCGCCGACCCCGACGGGGCCGATGAGCGCGATGCTGTACTCGCGGTGGCGCCGCGCGAGCTCGGTGAGCCAACCGGCGTGGAGCTTGTAGTCGCTGACGGCGCCGACGAAGCCGACGATGGGTCGCGGCAGCGCGGCGAGATCGGCGGGGACGGTCGTTTCCGCGGCGCGCGCGCGGCTGAAGTGCTCGAAATCGCCCACGTTGTGCACGAGGTGCGTGTGCGCGGGGTTCAGCGGGTGCTTCTTCACGTAGAGGCCCGAGCTCGTCGTCGTCACGACGTCGGCGCTGCGACAGAGCGCGGCTTCACGCTCGACGAGCCAGGCCGGATCGGGCTTGTACGTGGGAAATTCCGTGTATTCGTCGACGCAGTCGTAGACGACGAGCGAGTGCGGGATTTCGGCGACCTCCGCGCCGTAGCCCGGATGGTAGACCCAGAGCACGGCGTCGCGGATGCCGCGCCGCGCGAGGTAGCGGCCGAGCAGCCGCCGGCGCAGATCGAAGTTCGCGTGGATCGAGCGCGGGTGGCTCGCAGGCTTGCCGCGCACGAAGGCGCGCGGCGAATGGAACTCGAGCACGGTGACGCCGGACGCGTCGTAGACGACGGGATCGCGCAGCGCAGCGACGGGCGACCACGGAAGGCCGCCGTGACGCGCCTTGCTCTTCAAGAGCGCGGGCAGCGGCTTCGGTCCGAAGCTCACGTAGTAGACGACGTGCTCGCGCGCGAGCCGACTCATGATGTGCTGCTTGTTCGTCCACATGCCGTCCTGCCACGGCTGTGACGACAAGCAGACGATGGTGAGCCGCTCTTTTTCGCTCACGACGAGCCCTGTGGCATCTCGATGCCGAGCCCACGGATCAGCTCGAGCATGCGCGCGCCGACGACCTCGGCGGAGTAGCGGTCGCGGCACGCGCGGTCGGCGGCCTCGCGGCGGCGCGCCACCTCTGCGTCGCTCAGGCGCCGGAGCCGCGCGAGTCCGCCGGCGATCGAGTCGGGCTCGAGCGGATCGACGAGCTCGCCGAGCTTGCCGCCGTCGAGGATCTCGGCAGGCCCCCCGTGATCGGGCCCGAGCGCGAGCAAGCCGCGCGCGATGGCTTCGGGAAAGACGAGACCGAACGGCTCGTCGAGCGGCACGCACGCGAAGACGTCGCAGCGCGCCGCCAGGGCGTCGAGCTCGGGATCGGTCAGAAATCCATGGAAGGTCACCGCGGACTCGACGCCCATCTCGCGCGCGAGCTCCCTGAGCGCCGGGAGCGCGGAGCCCGTGCCGACGAGCGACAGCTTGGCGTGCGGATCGGTGCGCTGCCGGAAGCGCGCGAACCCTTCGAGCAGCGTGTCGAGGTTCTTCACCCACTCGAGGCGCGTCACGCTGAGAATGCGCAGTCCATCGCGCGCGAGCGGCGCCTTGTCCGCGAGCGGCGGCGAGAACCGCACGATCGGCGGCAAGACCTCCGCCGCGACGGTCGGGTAGATGCGGAGCACGCTGTCGCGCGTGTACTCGCTGAGCGCCCACACCGCCGTGAGGCCGAGCACGCCTCGACGATCCTCGGAGACGCGACTCGGCCGGCGGCGACCGATGAACGGCAGCGCACCCACCGGGCTCGCGAGAGAGGTGCGGTAGTGGTGCGGCCCGTGACGAAGCGGCGCGCGCTCGTGGTGCTCGGCGAGGTACGGGTTCGAGGCTTCCGGATGCAGCCAGCGCGGGGCCTCGAGGCAGTGCCAGATGCGCGCACCGGGGCTCTTGGCCGCTCCGAGCGCCGCGCTCAGCGGGTAGCCGAGCGCGAGCGTGAGGTCCGTCTCTTCGAGATCCTCGAGCAGCCAGCCGAGCCGGCGGCGGCCGAGCGTGCGAGTCAGGCGCGGCCGGCGGCCGTCGCCGGCGGCGCGAAACCAGGCGTCGACCGGCACGCCCCCGAGGCGGCCCTCCCACGCGACGGGATCATAAACGAGCGTCCGCACCCGGACCTCTCCACCGGCGTTCCGGAAGAACCGGGCCTGGTCGGCAAGGAGGATCTCGGCGCCACCCACCACGTCGAGCGCGCGATGAAGGAATCGCACCTGGGGCACGGGCATGAAGGGCCCTCCTGGTAT
>DASUGE010000099.1:0-2891 GCA_036274215.1 Polyangiaceae bacterium
CTCCTGCCGCACCTTGTTGCGATCGAGGTACGTCTCGCTCGTGGCAAGCCGGAGCTTGAGCACCGCTTGGCCCCCGTTCGTCATCCGTAGCTCCGGATCCGCTCCGAGGTTTCCGAGCAGCATCACGCGGTTCAAGCCTTCCGCCATCGTCGACTCCTTTGGAAGGGAGGCATGTGACCGCTCGGCCTCCGGGCGTCAAGCACGCTAGGACGTTGTCGGACCGACCGGGGACGATTCGAGCCCGGACACAGGGCCCGGTTTTCTAGCGAGAGCGAGCGACGGGCGCCAAAAGGTCGATTTCGGCCAGCATGCTTTCGACGTCGCGGCGCAAATCCCCGAGCATCACGCGCGTTCGGTCGGCCACGCGCACCTCGGCCTGGGTCGGCGGCTCGAGGCCCGTCTCGCGCAGGCGCCGGCGCGCACCCGCAATCGTGAAGCCGTGCGTGTAGAGCAGGTCCTTGACCTTGAGCAGCCGGTCGACGTCGCGCCGTGAGTAGATGCGCTGGCCCTTGCGCGACTTCTGCGGCCGAATCGAGCGAAACTCCGTCTCCCAGTAACGGAGCACGTGCGGCTCGACGCCCACGAGATCCGAGACTTCCCCGATTCGGTAGTAGAGCTTGACGGGGAGCTCGTCGTCCTCGTCCACCGCTAGCCCTCGGCCCCGTCGGACGCGCCGCTGGCGCCGCTCGGGTGCTCGTCGTTGAGCGCGAGCTTCAAGAGCTGGCTGGCCTTGAAGTTCAAGACGCGCCGCTCGGTGATCGTGATGGGATCGCCCGTCTGCGGGTTTCGACCTTGGCGCTGGCGCTTGTCGCGCAGCACGAAGTTGCCGAACCCCGAGATCTTGATCTTCTCACCCCGGCCGAGCGTCTCCTTCATGGTCTCGAACACGAGATCCACCAAGTCCGCCGACTCCTTCTTCGAGAAGCCGCCGAGCCGACTGTAAACGGCCTGCACGATGTCCGCCTTCGTCATCGGGAGAGACGCCGAACGATACTACCCGGAGAGTCCACGATGTCCATGGGGACGCGCGAACGCACGGTTAGGGCCAGGAAACAGCGGTTCCGCACGTGTGCTTCGGCCGGAGACCCGCCTCAGGCCGCGTTCGCGACGCTCGGCACGTCGGCCGGGGGCCTCACCGACTCCGGCTCCGCGAGCGCCGGGCGCTGCGACTGCTCGCGCACGACCATGACCGCCACCGTGCCGTACCCGAGCGCGAACAGCGCCGCGAACGGCATCGCGAGCCAATGGCCCGTCTCGATCGCCGCGAGCACGCTGAGCGACGACAGGCCGGCAAGCCCGAGCTCGGCCCACGGGAGCTTGGCCGCTTGGCGGTAGCGTCCCTTGGCCTCGCCGCGCTTCGGCGTGCGCACGAACTCGCCCGACATCGAGCGCAGGCCGTCGATCACGGCACCCGTCAGGTGAGGCGCGAGCCCCGCACCGAGCGCGATGAGCGCCGGCAGCTTCGCGATGGCGTGCCAGCGCGAGCGACCGCGCGCGACCTCCGCCATACCGTAGAACGCGGCGAGCGAGCCCGTGGCGCCCAAGCAGAGCGGCAGATCGACCATCACGAGCGCGCGGTAGCTCGTGGCCGGCATGAACAAGAGCGCCGGCAGGAGCATCAGCGTGAGCAGCACCGTCGCCGGATAGGCGAAGTGCGGCAGCATGTGGAACGCCGCTTCGGCGCGCTTGGCGAGCGAAACTTCGGCGGCGAGCACCGTCGCGAGCAGCTTGCGCGCGGTCTGCACGGTGCCTTTCGCCCAGCGGAACTGCTGCGCGCGGAAGGACGACATGTCCTCGGGCAGCTCGGACGGGGTGAGCACGTCCGCGCGATAAACGAAGCGCCAGCCCACGAGTTGCGCCCGGTACGAAAGATCCAGATCCTCCGTCAGGGTGTCGTGCTGCCAGCCGCCCGCCTCGTGGATGGCGTCGACGCGCCAGATGCCGCCCGTGCCGGAGAAGTTGAAGAAGCAACCCGACGCATAGCGCGCGCGGTTCTCGACCAGGTGGTGCCCGTCGAGCATGAGGGCCTGCACGCGCGTGAGCATGCTGTGCTCGCGGTTCGCGTGATCCCAACGCGTCTGCACCATGCCGATGCGCGGGTTCGTGAAGTGCCCGACCACGCTCTTCAAGAACGAAGGCTGCGGGATGAAGTCCGCGTCGAACATCGCGACGAGCTCGCCGCGCGAGAACTTGAGCCCGTAGTCGAGCGCGCCGGCCTTGTAGCCGTGCCGGCTCGGACGGCGGACGTAGCTCGCGTCGATGCCCGCGTGCTTGAGCTCTTCGACCGCGGCGCGCGCGATCGCGGCCGTCTCGTCCGTGGAGTCGTCGAGCACTTGGATCTCGAACTTGTCCTTCGGGTAATCCATCGCGCCCGTCGACAGGATCAGGCGACGCGCGACGGTCGCTTCGTTGTAGAGCGGCAGCTGGATCGTGACCGTGGGCAGCTCAGCGGGCAGCGCGGGCGTGCTCTCGAGCCGCGCGAGCTTCCGCGCGTAGCGTGAGCACTGCCAGGCGAGGTGCGCGCGGTGCGCACCGTAGCCGCAGAGAACGACCAGGACGACGGCGTACGGAATGAGGAGCAGCCAAGACATCCGTTCAGCCGAGTACCACCGACCCGCCGGCCGAATGTCACTCCCGTGTAATTCGTTGCAGCTTGATGTCGAAGCCTCGCCGATGGCGAGGCACGAGCGCTCCGCGCCTTCCGAGCGTGGGGCTCGATGGGCCGATCAGAAGCCGATGTCGGAGACGGGCTTCGGTGCCGGGGGCTCGGTCGGGGCCGGCTTGCCCTTCTGCGGCCGGGCCGGCGGGTGGCGCAGGACGGGCGCCGGGGTGCTGACGGCTTTCAACGGCCGCGGGGCGGCGCTCGCGGCTTCCGTCGCGACTGGGGTTGC
>DASUGE010000100.1:0-2671 GCA_036274215.1 Polyangiaceae bacterium
CGCCGAAATACCGATGCTCCGAGCGCCGAGCATTCGCAAAGCCGCCACGGCGGCGACGGACGCGCCGCCCGCGCCGAGCACGAGCACGCGCTCGGGCGCTCGGGCGAGCGCGCCGAGCTCTTCGACGAGCGCCATCACGTCCGTGTTGTGCGCGACGACGGCACCGCTTGCGTCGCGAACGAGCACGTTGGCGGCCCCGACGTCACCCGCCGTCGGCTCGCGTCGGTCAGCGAGCGCGAGCGCCTCACGCTTCCACGGAACGGTCACGTTCGCCCCGGCGACTTCGCCCGCGCGGAGCGCCGCAACCGCACGCGCGAGCGCGGCCTCGTCCGGGATGTCCAAGAGCTCGTAACGGTGGGAAAAGCCGAGCGCTTCGTAGGCGGCGCCGTGAATCGCCGGCGACAGCGAGTGCGCCACGGGGTGCCCGAGCAAGACGAAACGGAGCGTCACTTCCGCTCTCCGTCGTCGGGCGTCACGTCCGTCACCCGCGCGCCGAAACGACCGCGCGCCACGCGCACCGATACCGAATCCCCGGGAGCGAGCTTGCCGGCGTCGCGCACGGCGCGGCCGCCCTCGCTCGTCGCGATCGAGTAGCCGCGTCCGAGCACTGCGAGCGGCGAAAGCCCGTCGAGACGCGCGGCGGCGTCGCCGAGCCGCGCCCGCTCGCGCTCGACGCCACGAGCGACGGCGGCTTCGAGCCGGACGCTGAGTGGACCGAGACGCACCCTCGAGTGGGCAAGCACGGTGCGCGGGTGTCGCGACAGAAGACGGCCATGGAGAGCGCCCACATTGCTTCGCCAGAGCGCGAGATCACGCTCCGTCCGTCGCTCGAGGCGTATCAAGAGCTCGTCGAGCTCCTGCTGTCGTTCGAGCACGATGAAGAGCGGATCGGCGAGCTCGGCGCGGAGACGGGCGAGCCGGGAGCGTTCGAGCGCGAGGTGCGACCGCAGGGCGCGGTCGAGCGAGGCGCGCTGGCGAAGGAGTGCGGCAATCCGCGCACGCCGATCGGGCACGACGAGCTCCGCGGCCTGCGACGGGGTCGCCGCGCGGACGTCCGCCACGAGATCGGTGAGCGCCACGTCCGTTTCGTGGCCGACGGCGCTGACGACAGGCACCCGAACGTCGGCAACGCGCCGGACGACGCGCTCGTCGTTGTACGCGGAGAGGTCCTCGCCGGACCCGCCGCCACGCCCGACGATGACGACGTCGAGACCCGGGTAACGCTCGATCGCGTCGAGCGCGCGGACGATGCTCTCCGGTGCCGCCTCGCCCTGAACGATCGCCGGCGCGAGAACGAGCCGAACGTTGCCGCGACGAAACGCGACCGTACGAATGTCGTGAAACGCAGCGCCATGGGCGCTCGTCACGACGCCGACCACGCGCGGGTCCGTCGGCAGGGGGCGCTTCCGTTCAGGTGCGAAGAGCCCTTCGGCAAGTAAGCGCGCCTTCAGTGCTTCGAGCGCTTCGAGAAGCGCACCGCGACCGGCGGGCCTAGCGAAGTTAGCGACGAGCTGCAGGCGCCCCCGGGGCGCCCAGAGGGTGGCCCGGCCCCAAAGCTGAACGCGGTGCCCTTCCACGAGGTGCTTGCGGGCCCGCTGAGCGTCGAATCGATACATCACGCACTCGACGACCGCGTCCTCCCGCTCGTCCTTCAAAGTAAAGTAGGCGTGACCGCTTGCGGCCTGTTTGAGCGACGTAATCTCACCCTCAACCCAGAAATCCCCCGTCGCGTCTTCCACGGCGCGCCGCAAACGGCGGTCGAGCTCCGCCACGCTGACGATCTCGGCCCCGCTCATTTGGGCGGCGCGTGAATAGCATGCCCCCCGAACGAAGCGGAGCCCGACCGTTTCTGCCCGTCAAGGGCATGAAATAACTACTGAATCAGCGCCGATGTAACCGCGGGCGCGGCAGATTCCACTAGAGTTGAAGGGCAGGCCATCTGTGTGGGGATGTAGGTCACGAAAAAGTGCCTGTTCGACCGAAACTAGCTGGTGAGAAATTCAACCCGAGAGCATCTTTAGAAATGGACGACTTCCCCGCCGGCGGAGCTTTGTAGCCGTGCCCCGGGCAGAAGGAATTTAGCAATGAGCGCCAAACGATTTGAGACCAGCCGGCTCAGCCTCCTGGGGGCTTCGTTGGTCCTCCCCTTGGCCTTCTCTACCCTAGCGGCGTGCTCGAACACGCTCGAGGGCGCAGAGGGGAACAACGGAGCCACCGGCAACAACGGCAGCACCGCCGGCACGAACGGCATGGGCATGGGCGGCGGAGCGGGAACCAGCACCGCGGGTGCCTCCGGCAACGCCGGCGCCTCCGGCAACGCGGGCACGAGCGGGAACACGGGCCAGGGCGGCGCGGCGGGCACCGCCGGCACCGGCCCCATCGCCGGCACGGGTCCCATACTCCGGTGCGCCGATCAGGCCGCCATCACTCCGGGCCGCGCTCCGCTCCGGCGTCTCACCATCCCGGAATACAACAACACCGTCCGCGACGTCATCGGCGAGACCTCGAACCCTGCCTTCAACTTCCCGAGCGAGATTGCTGGCAACGGCTTTGGCAATGACGCGCTGTTTCAGCCCGTCTCGAGCGTCCTCGCGCAGAACTACAACGCTGCGGCGGAAGCGATGGCTGCCCGTGTCACCGGCACACCAGCCGCGCTCCAGGCGCTGCTTCC
>DASUGE010000101.1:0-14473 GCA_036274215.1 Polyangiaceae bacterium
CTGATGGTCGACGAGCTCGAACGGCTCGTCGCAGCGCGGACAACGAACGCTGCGTGCCTTCGGCTCGATGACGGCTGCCGTCGGCACCTCGAGGGGCCGCGCGGTCGTCCCGCCCGGCTCCAGCTCCAGCAGCTTCGTCCGATCCCGAACGAGCCGCTCGTCCGAGATGCGCTGGCGGCGCAGCACGGTGCGTGTGCGGGGTGTGCGTTTCGGGCGAGCCATCTGGCGTGGACCAGCATGCACCATTCGCACGAGAGCGATCGGACGCAAGGGGTTCTACGGCAATTGGACTTTGAGCCCGCGGTACTTGGATTTCATGAACCGCAGGGCGAGCGTCGTGTGGCAGCGCCTGACGTCGGGGTTCCACTGGGTCGGGCAATTGCACCCGAGGAACACGTCTCCCTGCTTCGCCCGCTCGGCGAGCTCGTCGAAAGGGCGCCGATCGGCGGCGAAGCGCTTTGCGAGGACGTGATCGTAGTCCTGCGAGAAGCGCCGGAAGCTCGCAGCGCTCGGGTCCTCGATCAGGGCTTCGACACTTCGCGTTTCTGGACGCAAGAAGTGCTTGGTGTGCTTGCGCGTGTCGATGCGCTCACCGTCGGGCAAGGGATCGTTCGGATCGCGCTTGCCGCGAACGATGCGATAACGAGCGAGCATCTTTCGTCTTCTCCTGTTCGGGATGCTAGCGCTTCCCGAGCGTCCGCTCGATGCCCGCGACCTTGTGGCGGCGCGCCTTCGGGAGGTCTTGCTCGCGCCGGGTGAGGGGCTGTGGCGACGCCAGCGGGCCGGTGAATGCGCCGTTCGTTCGCCTCCCGAGCACGAGCAGCTTGAACACCGGGTTGCCGGCGAACCGCGCGAACGGCGCTTGATCGGCCGCAGCGCGCACGACTTCGGGGAGCTCGTCACCGCTCACGTCGCGCTCGGGCCCGTAGTGCACGAGCTCGAGGCCTGCGTCGCGACCGGCGCGCGCGAGCTCGGTGAAGTTCACGTCGGCCGTCATATCCTGCGTACCCGGCGCCGCGTACGGATCGTTCGGTCTTGGCCGATAGTCGAGCGCGTCGCGGTACACGCGAAAGGGAAAATCGCCGCGGCGCGCGCCCTGCACGAGGCCGAACGTGGTGTCGCCGTAGTCCATGGTGACGATCAGGCCGGCGGCGAGCGACGCCCCGAGCTCGCGCATGAAGCGCGTCGCATGGACGTTCACGTAAAGGACCACGCCGCTGTCCTCCGCGGCGAGCGCCACGGCGTACTCCGCGGCGTTGTCGGCGAGCTGGTCGGCTAGCGCGGGAATCGCCGCGACCGGAACGTACGCCTCCTCGAACCAAAGCGACGACACGAGCAGCGCTTCGCCCTGCTCGGCCGGCAGTGTCGAGACGGCCTCGAGCGTCTCGAAGAACGTCGCCTGGTCGAGGTAGAGGTCCCCCGGATGCGTATCGAAGTCGAAAGTCGTCCGTGTGGCCTCGTTCGTCGCGTCGAGCCGGCGGCCGAGCTCGGCGGGCAGCGCCTCCACCAGGGCTCGCTCCACGCGGGGGACGACCAACGCCACGGCGGCGACGCCATCCGCGCCGAACGTGACCTTGTGAACGCCGAACGCGTCGGGGACCTCGTTCGTCACGACGAAGCCCTTCAGGCCCGCGGGAAAGTCGCGCTGCAGGGTCTCGGCGGGGCGCCGCGCGTCCCCGTGCTCGATGGATGCGCGCGCGCCGAGCAGCTCCGCTTGCTTCGCGCGCAGCGACTCCGAGGTCTCGTAGATCCGATACGTCACGCGCGCCGCGAACGACGACCACGGCTCTCGCTCGGCTAGCTTCGCGTCCGCCGCGCGCGCGGCGATGGCGTCGAGCACGTCGCGCGTGAGCCGGCCGTTGCCGGCACCGAACTCGACGATGGGGAACGGATCCGCAGGGGTGAGCTCGCCGACCGCGCAGAGGTCACGCCATGCTTTGAAGGCCCAGGTGGCGAGCCAGCGTCCGTAATGCGGCGAAAATTCTTCGGGATGGGTCGCGAAATGGCCGTCACGGCCGATCACCACGTTGCGGGCGTAGTAGCCCCAGCGCGGATGATGCAGGGCCGCGTCCATGTACGCTTCGAAGCTCGGAAACGTCGCGACCGCGCGCGCGTGAAGCGCCTCCGGCAGCGCGGTCGGTGCGAAGACCTCGCGGTTCGCGAAGCGCCGTAGCGCCGCGCTTTCCTTGGGCGCCACGCTGCGTAGCGTTCCTTGGTCGGCCTCGGGAACGCTCTGCCCGAACGTGATGCGGCTTTTCAACCGGCGCAGTCCGCGTGCTTCGGGGACCTTGCCGAGCAGATGATCCAGGGTTCGGTACGGCCAGTCGGCAAAGAAGCGCTCGACGAGCCCGGCGCGCGCTTCGGGAGGCACTTGCGCTTCGCCGAGCAAGCGTTCGAGGTCGTTTCCGGCGAGGTCGTTGATGCGGACGAGGCTTGGCTGCTCCTCTGCGCGCTGTCCGATCTCCCGCGCGAGCCCGTCGAGAAAGCTTCGCAGCGCGCGCGCCGAGCTCGCATCGGCCGATGCCGGATCCGCCCGGCCCCGCAGCTCCAACAGGCCGAGCTTGGTGGAGAGCGGCATCACCCGCCACCAGTGCTCGCGCAAATCCTCGCCGAACGCGAGCGGCAGCTTCCCGGCGAGGAACCGCTCGACCCACGGACGATAGGCACGCCCTTCGCGCGACCGCGCAAAATCCCGGATCCACCCGAGCGCCATGGACTCGCCGTGCTCCTCCGGCTCGCCGAGGTCGCGCGCCCGATAGCGGAGCCCCCGCACGAGACCCGTGAACGCGACGGACGGATTCGACATGAGCGTCGGCAGTCCGACGAGCCCTTGGTCGACGGTCCAGTCTTCGTAGGCGAGCATCTGGATCAAGTAGAGGAGAAGCAGGCTCGGGCCGATGCCCGCTTCGCGCCGCCTCAACGCGAGCATCCGGAGATCGAAGCTGCCGTCGGCGCGCCGCCTGACGGCGAAATCGGCGTCGTTGATTGCGACGTCCGCGACCGCGGTCCCTCCGTCCGTGTCCGGCTCGTAGTGATACGCGAGCGCCGCGACCAGCTCGGCCAGCACCTCCGCCGTCGCCTTTAGGCCGAGCGCGACGAGCCAGCTCGTATTGCCCTCGGCGAGCTCGATTTGGACCGCCCCGCGCCCGAACCCGACGGGACGATGGTTCGGCAGGGGCTCGAAGAGCGCTGCCTCGACGCCGCCGCTCAGCGTCACGAGCTCGCGTGGCTCCGTGACGAAGCGCCCGAGCCCACGCTCGCGAAAATGGCGTATGTTCTCGACGTTCTGGCGCGGCACGTCCCGGAGCGCGCGGCCCCGACTTCCCGGCTCGTCGAGCGCGCGCGGAACCTGCAGCACGAACGGCCCCCGGGCGCCCTCGCACGCGATGTCCCACGTGAGCACCCCCATGCGGCCCGCCCCCACCTGGACGGCACCGAGCGTCTTCTCGAGCGCCTGGACCAGGTACTCGAGCGTGTCCGGCTCGACGCGCTCGAGCACGCGGCCGTCGTAGAGCTGGCCGGGGCGCATCGTCACGAGGTTGTCTCGCGACCAGCGGCTCGACAGGAACGATGACGGCGCGGGTAGCTCGTCCAGGTCCGGTGTCATCTCGGGCCCCGAGCGTACCCCACAAAAGCACGAAGCCCCCTTGCGGGGGCTTCGCGCCGCTTCGAGCAAGCGACCGATCAGCCTGCAGACGTGAGGGTCGACACCTCGCCCGGGTTCGAGATGCCCGGGTTCGCGTTGGTGCCGTCCATCACGCCGAACTTCGTCACCTTGTTCCCGCCGTCGGTGCAACCGACCGCGTTCATCAGCGTCACGTACAGCTTGTTGATCGGCACGTTGCCGCCGGTGGACCCGGTGTTGCCGATCGAGCCGCCGTTCTGGCAGGTGCTGGTGCTCTTGCCGTTGTCGATGTTCTTCGAGGGGTTCTCGACGTTCACGGCCGCACCCTGCTTGAGGTAGCCGCCCGCGCCGCCCGCGATGAGGATCGGCAGGTTGTTGATGTTGTGCGCGGCGCCGTCCGACAGCTCCGACAGCCACATGGTCGCCGAGCTGTCGAGCAGCGTGCCGGTGCCTTCCTGGATGCTGTCCAAGAGACCGACCAGCTTCGCGAACTTGCCCGCGAGCCAGTTGTCGATCGACTGGATCTTGTCGAGCACGCCATCGACGCCGCAGTTGCCGCCGACGCTGTTGTCGCCCGTGCGGTGCGAAAGGCCGTGATGATCGTTCTGGAACGCCATGCCGTCCCAGTTGTAGACGACGTAACCCGGGTACAAGAAGACGAACACGCGATTGGCGTCGCAGATCATGTTCAGGGCGATGAGATTCATCATCATGTCGCCGCCCTGCGTGAACGAGATCTTGAGGTTGTTGTCGCCCTCGTTGTTGCCGGGAGGGGGCGGCGCGCCGAAGCTCGTCGTGCCGCCGGTGATCTTGCCGGTGGGGCTCGCCGCCTTGAGCGCTTCGGCCGTGACGCCGAGCTTGGTCGCGGTGTCGGCGTTGCACGCGGCCGGCATGCCGGTGGGGCCGCCCATCGGGTCGCCCGTCATGCCGCCGACTCCGACCTCGGTGTCACGCAGGAGATCGAGCCAGTTCTGCAGGCGACCCTTGTCGACCGTGCTCATCTTGAGCTTCTGGAGCCGGCTCAAGTCGCCGCGCACGAGGTCGATCGCGCTCTGGCCGCGCTTCACGTGATAGTCGACCTCGGGCGACATGCCGGGACCGGGATCGGTCGGCGTCGGCGTCGCGCCCGTGCCGAGCGTGAGCGCGTTGAACACCGTCTGCGGGTTCACGTTCGACGGGAACGGCATCTCCGAGCCCTGGAAGGAAATGACTTCCTTCACCTTGGTGCTCGCCGCGCCGACCGAGAGCACGAGCGGCGTGTTCTTGTTCGGGTTGATCTGCTTGGCGATCGTGTGGTCGAGCGACTCGGCCATGGCGTAGCGCGTCGAGGCCGTGCTGATGGGCGCACAGGTGAGCTTCGAGCCGCATGCTTGATCGTGCGGGTCGATGGTCTGACCTTGGGCGTACGCGTTCATCGAGCGGAAGCCGCGCGGCAAGAGCAGCTTGCCCGCGTAGGGCGCCAGCGGCTTCAGTGTTTCCGTGAGGTCGGCCGCCGTGAGCGGGCCGTTCTGAACCTGGGGAAACCACTTGTCGGTGAGGCAGCCGTTGTGCGTGTAGAAGATCACCAAACGCCGGGGATCGGCTGCGGCTTGGCCCTTCGCTTCGTTGAGCGAGCCCAGGAAGGGCGCTGCCAGGGTGAAGCCCCCGACGCCTCTCAAAAAGATTCTGCGGTTCATGGCGAGGTTACCGTTGCGGTTCATGTCGCTTCCTCGGCTTTTCATTGTCCGGCCGCCCTGACTCGGAAGGAGAGAGTCTGCGTGAGGTCGGTGATGAGGTTCTGGATGGTGTAGCCGCTCGCGGTCATCTTCGCGGCGAGCTGGTTCACGGTGCACTGGTCGTTGGGGTCACCCTCACGCTGGTAAGCGTAGGAGACCCACTTCGACGTGTATTGCTGCTTCGCGAGCGGTGCCGTGGCGATCGCCGCCATCAGCTCCGCCGGCCCCGTGACGTGGACCGTGGTCTCGCCCGTGTCGTCGAGCGCGACATCCGATGTCGTGTCGATGGGCTCGCCCGAGTCGGGATCCTTGGTTTGCCAGGTGCCGACCGTGTTGAAGGCCTCGAGCGCGAACCCCGGCGGGTTGACGAACGGAGTGTGGCAGCCCTTGCACTGGTCGCCGGCCGTCAGCTGCTCGAAGCGCTTGCGGGTCGTGTTGAGCGTCTCGGACGCGGCCGGCAGCGGCGTCTGCTCCGCGCCGGGCGGCGGCGCGCCGATCGTGATGCCGATGATCTGCTTCGTGACGAAGGCGCCGCGCAAGATGGGCGACGTGGTGACACCACCGGAGTACGCGTTGAGGAAGCCGAGGCGCGTCAGGAAGCCCGGGCGGTCGCTCAGCGTCGTGGCGGTGAGCCCGGCGCTGAACTTGGAGGGGTCGAGGCCGTAGAACGGCGCCGTCGCCGAGCTCACGAACGCCGTCGTGCTCGTGAGCAGGTCGTTGAACGTGCCCTTCTTCGCGAAGGTCACGTCGTCGAAGAACATCTCCGTCTCTTCCTGCAGCTGCGGGACGATGCTTCGGTTGAACGCCGGGTACCTGGTCGTGTCCTTGTTGGTGTTGTCCCAACGGGTGTTGAGGCCCATCAGCATGTAGGAGCGATGGAACTCCGAGGTCATCTCGCGCGTGCGGGGGTCCGCGATCATGCGTGTGGCCTGGGCCAGGATCTGGTCGGGGGTGCCGAGAGCCTGGTCGTCGGCCGCCTTGGCGAGCGGCGCGTCGGGCATCGAGCCCCACAGCATGTACGAGAGGCGCGAGGCCACTTCGTAGCTCGAGAGTGTGTTGTGACCCGTGCTGTCCGTCGTCTCCTGCAGCTCCTCCCGCTGGAGGAAGGAGGGGGAGATGAGGAACATGTAGAGCAGCGCTTCGGCAATTTCGGCCGGAGCACCCGTCGGCGTGATGTCAGGGCCCTGGGCGATCACGGCGTCGAAGGCCGCGACCTCTTCCGGCGTGAGCGGGCGGCGGAACGCCTTGCGACCGAAGGCCACCGCGGTGTCGTGGAGGCAGTTGGGGGCGGCCGGATCGCAGGCGATGAAGTTCGGCTTCATCGTGGCGTCGGCCATGACTTGCGCGGAGATGTACTCGGCGACCGTCTTGTACGCGGCCCAGCCGACGTCCGTGAGGCCGCCGGACTGATCGGTCGCGAGCAAGTTCGACGGCACCGAGTTCGACGCCGCGCTCAGCGTGCTCAGGCCCAAGAGGTCCTTGATCGTGCGGTCGTATTGGACGTTGGTGAGACGCGGGATCTGCGAGGTGATCGGCACGCCGGGGTTGCAGTTCGTGTCGCCCGGCGCGACCACCATCGTCCCGCCGGAGCCCATGCCGGCGCTGGCGCCGGTGGAGCCGCCCGTCCCGGGACCCGTGGCACCGGAGCCTTTGCCGCCGGTGGCCCCCGAGCCGGTTGCCCCGGATCCGGTCGCGCCGGACCCGGTTGCGCCCGAGCCCATGCCATTCGGTCCACTCCCGCCGGGCGCGTCGATGGACGACGTGCAGCCGGTTAGGACCGTTGCTGCGAAGACCAGCCTCCAACTGTTCATGGCATTCACCTTCACTCTGGGGTTCGTCGACTGACCGGGGCGTGAATCCACCGGGCTAAAGTTGCTTGCAGCGCAGGAGCTGCGCCCACAGGCATTCATGCCCGGACGGCCTTCCGCATCCGTTGGACGGCGGCGTTTGCACTACTTTTTCGCGCGCCGTTCAGAAATTATCGCGCGAAATTGGAAAGAGGACGGTGGGCCTAAGCACCCGCTACCAGGCTGATCCGGAGTAATTGGATCTTTCCAGAGACGCTCGACTCAATAAGCGCTGCCCGCGTCACCTCGAAGGGTTGGCCGTTGGACGCGAACACGCGCTCGAGGATCGGGTGGCCCGAGCTCGAACGTTAGGCGAGGACTTCGCTGATCTCGACGGGCTTGTGCCGGTAGGTCTTGTGCCGCCCCTGACCCATGCCGGAGGCGACCCCGTAGGGCTTCAGCGCCGTGTCGTAGAGATCGATGATGTTGTAGACCTTGTCGTACCAACCGGGCTTGAAATGCCCGTTGCCGCCCACGAGGGCGTGGAAGATGCCGTCCGGATTATGCCCCGTTCCGGTGCCGCCGCCGCCGTAGTCGGTGCCGAGCACGACGAGCGTGTTGTCGAGCAAGGTCTTGCCGTTCGACTCGAGGTAATTCGGGTCGTCCATCGCTTGCAGCGCCGTCGCCAGGTTCGTGTTGCAGAGATGCGCGTGCAGCCGGCACTTGTCCCACTTGTTGTTGTGGAAATAGAAATCGTGCGGGCTGGTTCCGGGCAGGTCTTGCGAGAAGTTCAGGCTCCCGCCGAGCGCGTTGTACGTGCCGCGGAAGCCGACGTGATCGCCCGAGCCGACGAAGAGCATGCTGCCGAAGCGCAGCACGTCGCAGCGCAGCGCGAGCGCCATCAGCTCCCCTTGCAACTTGAACGCTGCCGCAAAGTCCTCCCATTGAATGATCGGAGCACTACCGCCCGCGCCGCCTTGGGCGAGATCGTAGTTCACGTTCATGCCCGGGTCCGTGACGCCGGTCGGTGGCTGGCAGTTCTTGTTCTCCTGGCCCATCGCGTCCATGACGGCCGCGTCGACGGGCGCCAGGCGCATCTCGACGTTGCGGATGTTGTCGAGGTGGACCGACAGCTTTGCCTTCGAGTCGGCGCCGAGCGGCGACGCGTCGCCCGTGTAGTGCTTGTACTCCGCGATGACGTTGTCGAGCACGCTGCGCTTCATGTGTCGCTCCGCGACCGCGGCCGGGTCCTCCATGGCGCCGGGTGTCGTGGGCATGCGCCCGCCGAAGAACTGCTCGAAGATGCGGGTGGGGCGGCGCTCGGGGCGCTCGCCGGGGCTCCCGTCCCAGTTCCAATGGCGCGTGAACTGAGAGACCGAGCCCGTTCGGAACCACATGCCGATCGACTTCGTCCCGAGCAACGTCGGAACGCCGTCGGGATGAAGCTGCTTCTTCACGAGCTGCTCGAGCGACGGCCCGGAGGCCTCGTACTCCACGCGCTGCGGATCGCCGACGAACGTCACGTCCCCGACCTTGAAGTGCGGCTCGCCCGACCCGAAGTCGTGAGCGTGCTTGCACTCGAGATTCGTGAAGAAGCTCATCTTGCTCTCGAAGGGCTTATAAGCTTCGAGGGGGCCGCTGAACTTCTTCAGGCTCTCTTGGCGATCGATGCCGAGACCGAAGAACATGGTGATGAGCCGCATGGGCGGCCCCGCGTCTTGGGCACGCGCCGAGCGGGGTCGCATCTCTTCGAGGAACGGCAGACCGATGAGCGCGCCGCCTGCGCCGTGCAGGAACGTGCGACGGGAAAGGATCTTACGCATGGCTAATTCCCCGTCCCCGTCGTGGGCGTGACCGTCAGGATCGTCTTGAATAGCGTGCTGTGGGCGACGGCGACGACCATCGCGGAGAGCGTGCTGCCGTTCGCCACGTATTGCTTTCCGACGCGCTCTTCGGCTTCGACACGCGCGACCTCGTCCGCGCTGCGCGCGGTCGCGAAGGAGATGAAATGCTCCGTCATGCAGGTCTGCACCATCGGATCGGTCGAGAGCACCTTCATGTAGCTCGCGACGTCGGTGTATTGCGGTTGCGGGTCTTCGTCCGTGGGCACCCAGCCGTCGAGCGCGAGCGGCTTGCCGTCGGCGTCCGTCTCGCCGAGGTAGCGCCCCGCGCCGTCGAAGCGCGCGAAGCCGAACGAGAGTGGCTCGAATTGGCTGTGACAGCTCCAGCACTGCTCGCGCCCCTGTCGAATCACGGATTTTTCGCGCTCGTTCAGCCCCGCGTTGTCCGTGTTGAACTGGTCGATCATGGCCGCGACGTTGTCGGGCACCGCGATCGGGAGACGGCAGAGCAGGCGCTCCATCAGGTATTTCCCGCGATTCACGAACGAGCCGATGGCGCGGTCGCCCATGCCGGCGATCATGCCCGGATGAGTGAGGAGGCCGACGCGCTGAGGCAGGCTCGAGACGTCCACCGTTTGCAAGCCCGAGCCCGTGGCGGGTAGCCCGAGTAGCGCGGCCGTCGTCGGGTTCACGACGAAGCGCGTCGTCGTGAACAAGTCCGCGAGGCTGCCGTGCTGGGTCCAGAAGTGGTCCTGGAAGGTGGCGACCATGGACTCGTTCAGCGCCGTGCGGTCGGCGTCGGTGGCGCCGTCGAACGACGCGTAGCGCGCACGGCTGAAGTCGGTGCCGAAGGCTTCGGTGAACCGCTGCGCCTTGGGGTCTGCCAGCATGCGCTCGATCTGCGCGTCCAAGCCCTCTGACTTGAGCAGGCTGCCGTCGCCGGCCGCCGCCAGCAGCGCGTCGTCCGGCACGCTGAGCCACAGGAACGAGGCAAGCCGGGCGCCGAGCTCGTAGCCGTCGAGATCGCGCTGGGCGGCGGTGCTCGCCGTCTCCGCCTCCATACGGAACAGGAACTCCGGTGCTTGCAGCATCGCCTGCACGGTCCAGAGCATCGCGTGGGCGTAGTCGAGCTTCTCGGTGAGGCCCGCGTTGAAGACGGCGAGCAACGCGTCGGTCTGGCGTTGCTCGAGGGGGTGCCGGAAGAGAAGCCGGCCGATCGCCTGGATGGTCGCCGTACCGCAGGCGGCGGTCGCTTGGGTGCAAACGCCGAGGCGAGTCGCCAGCGCGTTGAAATCCACGCGCTTGACGACTGCTTCAGCGACCTGGAAGTAGGCGAGCGCGTGCTGCTCGACGCTCGTCTGTTTGTCGGCGATGTGCTTGAACACGCCGTCGCCTGCGTCGTCCGGGATGCCGCCGGCGGACGCGTCGAGCTCCGCGGGCAGCAACGCGACGCCGAGGACGTCTTGGATGCTGTAGCCGTATTCGAACTTACTGAGGCGCGCGGCGAGGCCTTGGCGGCTGAACACCGTGGGCGCGCTCATCGACGGAGCGCCCGCCATGTGGGCGCCGGAACCAGCGCCGCTCGCCGGCGGAGCACCTCCGGTGCCGCCGTTGGAAGGTTTACCGCCCGAGCCGGAGCCCGCGGCCGTGCCGGCACCCGCTGCGGGCCCGTGCGGACCGTTGGCACCGGGCGGCGGCGTGAGATCAGCCGTGCAAGCGAGCAAGACTGCGCCCGCTACCACGAGGGCCGTCAACGATGATTGTCGGCGCGTTCCCATCGGGGGCGAGACTCCTGTCTTCCTCGCGCGCAGCGCTGAGTGCGAGGTCAGCGTAGAGATTCCCGTGGTGGCGGTCGATGATCAAATCTGGCGCGCCCATTCCGGATCATTTTCGAGCCATCGAGTCGCGACGCTTCGGCTGAAGGGTGAATAGTCGCGCTCGGGTGAACTTTGGTCACACTCTCCGGAGTGACGGTCGCTACAGACTGAGCTGATTCCTTTCCCAACGGCTCGAGCGGGCGCCGCGAAGCGCCGCCCTCGACGACCCGAGCCCGGGAACTCCCGCTATTTCGCAGTATTTCAGCGTATCGACAGCCGTGCAGCGTAGCGCGAATGTGAAAATCGTGTCCTCGAGTTCCAGCTACCCTTGCCCGTAGCCGCCGCCGCCCGGCGTTTCGATCCGCAAACGATCCCCGATTTGTAAATGCAGGCTCGCCTTGCCGCCGACCTCGCGCCCGTTCACGAGGTTTCTTCCCGGCGAGCCCGGCTCTCCACCCGCGAGACCGAACGGCCGTGTGGTCCGACGTTCGGAAAGGATCGACACCTCGACCGGCGCCAAGAACTCGAGCTCGCGCGCGAGCCCGTCGCCGCCGTGAAATGTTCCACGCCCACCCGAGTGAGCGCGCAGCGAGAACTCGACGACGCGCACGGGATAGCGAGCCTCCAGCACTTCGACGTCGGTGATGCGCGTGTTGGTCATGTGCGTGTGAACGCCCGAAGCGCCTGGAAAATTCGGCCCCGCGCCCGCTCCACCCGCGATCGTCTCGTAGTAGCCGAAGCTCGCGCTTCCGAACGAGAGATTGTTCATGGTGCCTTGGCTCGCGGCAGCCCGCCCGCTCGCGCCCAGGAGCACATCGACGATGCGTTGCGACGTTTCGACGTTCCCGCCCGCGACTGCGCGGCCTGCAGACGGAGCGAGGAGGCTTGGCTCCGGAATGACGACCTCCACTCGCCGCAGGATGCCGTCGTTGAGCGGAATCGAGCGCCCGGCGAGCACGCGCAAGAAGTAGATGACGGCGGAGAGCGTCACAGCGCGGGGCGCGTTCAGGTTTCCTGGATGCTCCGCGCCGCTGCCCGTGAAGTCGATGCGCAAGCCGTCGTCCTTCACCGTGAGGCGCACACGAACGGGGGTGCCGTCGTCGAGCGAATCGACGAGCTCGCTGTCGCCGCGCGGCAGCGAGCGAATGGCGGAGAGCACGGCGTCGTCGGCTTCCTCTTGCAGGTAAGCCATGTACGCGTGCACGACCTTCGTGCCGTGCGTGTGGGCGAGCGAGCGGAGCAGGCTCGCGCCCTCGCGATTCGCCGCGATCTGCGCGCGGAGGTCCGCGAGGTTCACCTCGGGTAGGCGTGCTGGATACGGCTTTTGCGCGAGAAGAGTCAATAAGTCGGCCTGGGCGAGCTCGCCCTGGTGCACGAGGCGCACGGCGCGGAGCACGACGCCCTCCTCGTCGAGCGAGCGCGAGAACGGCGGCATGGAGCCGGGCGTGATGCCGCCGACATCGACGTGATGGCCGCGGTTCGCGACGAAGAATGCCAGGGTTCCGCCGTCGTCGTGAACCGGTGCAACGACGGTGATGTCGGGAAGGTGAGAGCCGCCGCGCGCCGGATCGTTCGTCACGAACACGTCGCCTTCGCTCATCTCGGGGTGGCTCGCGAGCACGGCGCGCACCGATTCGCCCATGGCACCGAGGTGCACGGGGATGTGCGGCGCGTTCGCGATCAAATGTCCGCCCGCGTCGAACACGGCGCACGAGAAATCGAGGCGCTCGCGGATGTTGGTGCTCTGCGCGGTCTTCTGCAGAATGCGCCCCATCTGTTCGGCGATCGACATGAAGGCGTTGCCGAACACCTCGAGGGTGATGGGATCGCGCTCGTCGCTCGCGCTCCGCACGGCCGTAGGAGCCCTGTCGCGTGCGACGAGGATGCCGTCGGCACGCACGCTGAGCTCGAAGCCCGGCTCGAGCAGCGTCGTCCCGGTCGCGTCGAGCACGAGCGCCGGGCCGCAGACGACCTGCGCCGCGCCGAGCGTTTCGCGCCCGAAAACGGGGGCCTCGCGCCACGCCCCCTCGAGCCACACGCGAGCGGTCCGGAGCGGTGCGCCCGGCTCGACACGGAGGCTCGTCGTGGTGGGGACGGCGTGCTCCGAGCGCGCAGCGAGCACGACGCGTGCCGCCACGAGCTCGAGCTCGTCGCCCGGGCGCGTGTAGCCGAAGAGCTGCTCGTGTCGCGCTTCGAAGCTCTTGCGCAGGGCTGGCGCCGGCTCGAGGCTCAAGGTGAGGGGCGTCTCCGTTCCCGCGTAGCGTAGGTCGACGCGTCGCTCCATGCGCGCCGTGGCGACGTTCACGCCGTCGGCGCTCAGGCTCGCGCGCCCCCGTCGCTCGAGCTCTTCGAAACGCGGACTCAGCGCGGCGAGGATCTCGGGGCCGAGCGGCGCGCGGCCGGCGTCCGCGCTGCCGTGCCACGACGTGGGGGCCGCTCCCATGCCGAAGGCCGACAGCACGCCGCCGTGCGGATGGAACAGCAGCGTCTTCATACCGAGCAGCCGCGCCACGCCGCACGCGTGCTGACCGGCCGCGCCGCCGAAGACGACCAGGGCATGCTCGCGCACGTCGTAGCCGCGACTCACGGACACCTTGCGAATCGCCTCCGCCATGTCGTGGTTCGCGACCTCGACGAACCCTGCGGCGATCTCCTCGAGCGTGCGCTCGAACCCGAGGGTTTCGAGCTTTTCCGCGAGTCCATGCGCGGCCTCGCGCGCGCGTTCCGGCAGCAAGGGCAGGGGAAAGCGATCCGGCACGAGCCTGCCGAGGAGCAGGTTCATGTCCGTGATCGTCGGCTCACGCGCGCTCGCGCGGCCGTAGCACAAGGGTCCCGGATCGGCGCCCGCGCTCTCCGGGCCCACGGTCAAGCGCCGGCCGTCCAGGCGGCACAGTGACCCGCCGCCGGCCGCCACCGTGTGGATGTCGAGCATGGGCGCGCGCACGCGCACCCGCGCCACCTCGCGTTCGTACACGGTGTCGAGCTCCCCGGCGACGCGCGAGACGTCCGTCGACGTCCCACCCATGTCGAAGCCGACGGCGTTCTCGATGCCGCAGGCGCGCGCTATCTCGGCGACGGCGACGACGCCGCCAGCCGGTCCCGAGAGCAGCGCGTTCTGCGCCCGCAGTCGTGGCGCTTCGACGAGGCCCCCGCTCGACTGCATGACGCGCACGCTGCTCCCCGGAAGCTCCGCGAGCAAAGTCCCGAGGTAGTCTTGCAAGAGCGGCGTGAGGTACGCGTCGAGCGTCGTCGTGTCGCCGCGCGCGAGAAAGCCGAGCGTCGGATCGACTTCGTGCGACAAAGCAACGCTCGCGAAGCCTGCGCGGAGAGCCAGCTCGCCGAGCTCGCGCTCGAGCTCGCCATTGCGGTAGGCATGCGCGAGCACGATGGCGACGCTGTCGAGCCCGCTGGCTCGCTGGCGCTCGAGCTCCGCGAGCACCGCCGTAGGGTCAGGCCGTGCGAGGACGTTTCCGTCTCGGTCGCAACGAGCGTCGACCTCCAGCACCGACGCGTACAGCGTCTCGGGAACCTCGATCTCGAGGTCGAACAGGTCGGAGCGGGCCTGGGTTGCGATGCGCAGCACGTCGCGAAAGCCCCGCGTCGTCACGAGCAAGCAAGGCACACCACGCCGCTCGAGCAACGCGTTGGTGGCAAGCGTCGTCCCCATGCGGACGTTGCAGGGCGGAAT
>DASUGE010000102.1:0-2456 GCA_036274215.1 Polyangiaceae bacterium
CATACAGGCTGCTACCTTGGCGCCGCCCACCGCCCGGCCGCCGGAAAAAATGCTCGATGGTCGCTTTTCTCTCTTGAAAGGGCACGGAGTACCCTGGTATCCGTGCCGTTGTCTGGCCGAGCACGGCAGTCCCGCATGAAATACGGCAGGCTGAGCGCGCGACACGGTCGGTCAGACGCGGGAACTACCACTGGATTTGCGTACAGGAGGACTTCATGGCTGGAAAAAGACTGACGAAGGCTCAGGTGATTGCTGAGCTCGCTGGTGCGACGGATCTCGACAAGAAGAGCGTGGCTCGCGTGTTCGAGGGGCTTTCGGATCTCATCCGCAAGCAGCTCTCGGTGCGTGGCCCGGGTGAATTCGTGGTGCCGGGGCTCGTGAAGCTCCGCGTCGTGAAGAAGCCCGCGACCAAGGAGCGCCAGGGCATCAACCCGTTCACGAAGGAGCCCATCACCATCCCCGCCAAGCCGGCGAGCAAGAAGGTGCGGGCGACGGCGCTCAAGGCGCTCAAGGATCTCGTCCAGTAAGACGAGCTTCCGCATTGCGACGGTCCCCGGTTCGCCTCGCGGCAGCCGGGGATTTTCGTTTTGTGGGTCAGAAGTAGAACGTGGTGCCGAGGCGGAAGAGCCCGCCGCCCGACGTGTTCGTCGTGAGGTGCGTGTCGGGGTCCACGTACTCGGGCTCGTAGTAGCTGTTCGAGTCGACGCGCCCGCGCACGAAGAGCTGGAAATCTCCCGCGATCGAGACCGAGCGCGCGAAGCGCCACTCGACGCCGAGGCCGCCTTGCGCGCCGAGGTACGTGTACGTGATGTCGTGGAGCGGGACGGGCCGGCCGCCGAGCTCGGCGACGCGCACCTGTGCGCCCCCGATGTGCACGCCGGCAAGCACGAACGCCTGGACGCGATCGCGAGGGTTCACGAAAATGACCGCGTTCGTGACGAACGCTTGCTCCGCGCGATCGTTGCCGTTGTAGTCGGTGCCGCCCACGAACTCGAGCCCGAGGTCGAGCGCGTAGACGGGCGCCGGCCGGACGCGGAAGCCGAAGCCGATGCCGCCGAGCACGGCGTCGCTGTTCGCGCCCGCGCCGAGCAAGCCCAAGTCGAGGTGCAGGTTGAAGGCGAGCTCGCTCTTCGGCACGTCTTCGGCCGGAAGAGGCGGCGCGGCGAGAGCCTGCTGGCGCGACGGCTGATAGGGCGGCGGGAGGGGCACGGTGGGCGATGCAGGCCGCGCGGGCGGTTTCGACGGGGGCTTCGGCGGAGGCTCGGGCGCCGGCGAGGGCGGAGCTTCGGCGCAGAACCAGCCGTCGGTGCAGTCGGCCGCGCTCGCGCGGAGCGGCGCGCCGAAGACGCCGAGCGCGAGCAGGGTCAAAGGCCAACCGCGCCGCATGAGAGGTGCCACGGTAGCACGCACCACCCTCGTCCGCGTGGTACGAGGAACGCGTGGGTACCGTCGTCATCAAAGCCGGCCACGTGCAGCCGGTCTGGGCCGGACATCCTTGGGTGTTCGCCCAGGCGGTGGAGCGCGTGGAAGGCGGCGCAGGACCGGGCGACGACGTCGAGGTCAAAGATCCGCGCGGCAACTCGCTCGGGAGAGGCCTCTACTCGCCGGGCTCCGCCATCCCGGTCCGTCTCTACACGCGCGACAAGGAGCGCCCTGTCGATGCGGCGCTGTTCACGGACCGCGTCGAGAAGGCGGCCGAACGGCGCCGGCAATTCGGGCTTCCGAGCGAGGACACCACCGCGTTTCGCCTCGTGCACGCTGAAGGCGACGATCTGCCGGGCTTGATCGTCGATCGCCTGGGCGACGTGTACAGCGTTCAGATCGGCAGCATCGGGGTGAAGCAGCGCGAGAGCGCCGTGCTCGGGGTGCTCGAGCGCCTGGGCGCGCGCGCCATCGTGGATCGCACGCCGGAGCGCACGGCCAAGAGCGAAGGGTTTCCGCTCCGCTCGGGCGTCATTCGGGGCGATACCTCGGTGACGAGCTTCGAATTCCTCGAGCGCGGCTTGAAATTCCGGATCCCGCTCGAGCTCGGGCAGAAGACGGGCTTCTACCTCGACCAGCGGCCGCTCCGCGCGCGGGTCGAGGCGCTCGCACGGGGGCGCCGCGTGCTCGATACGTTCTCGTACGTGGGCGCGATCGCGCTCGCCGCGGCGCGCGGTGGTGCGACGAGCGTCGAAGCCGTCGACAACAGCGCGCTCGCCGTCGAAGTCGGCGCGGAGTGTGCCGCCCTCAACGGCCTGGGCGACAAGATCCGCTTCGAGCGCGGGGACGCCGCCGAAGCGCTCGCTCACGCGGGCAGGAAAGGCGGCGTCGACCTCGTGATCTGCGATCCGCCGAAGCTCGCGCCGAGCCGCTCGGCACGCGGTCGCGCGCTCGAGGCGATGCGGCGCCTCGCGGGACAGAGCGCCCGCGCGACGACGCCCGGCGGCTTGCTCGTGCTCTGCTCGTGCTCCGCC
>DASUGE010000103.1:0-2958 GCA_036274215.1 Polyangiaceae bacterium
TCATCCTCCGTTCGTCGGCGGCACCGGTGCCCCTCGAGCCGCAGAGCGCGTTGCTCGCGAATGCCTCGGCGCCGCTCGATACGAAGGCCCCGGTAGACTCTCCCGCCGTCGAGCGCGCGCGCCGTGAGGCGCGCCACGACCGCTGGCGGCTCGCGGCGCAAGAGCGTCGCGCGGAGGAAGCGCGCGCCGCCGAGTCCCTCCGCGCCACTCCGCCGCCGCCCGAGACGCGCCGCATCGAGGCCGACCACTTCATCTTCGCCCTGCCCGTGGAGGTGATGGCCGACCTGGTCACGCGCCAACCCGAGCTCGTGGAGCTCGCGCCGAAGCTCTCGGGCGTGGAGGTGCTCGGCAAGCAGCAGGTCGAATGGATGAACGGCATCCAGTTCTACCTCACGGCGGACGTTCCCATCGCGCGCGGTCACATCAACCACGTCGACTCGCCCTGGGCGCTCACGAGCATCTCGCAGTCACAATTTTGGCCGGATTTTCCCGCGCCGGGCTTCGGCGACGGCCGCGTGCGCACCATCCTCTCCGTCGACATCTCGGCGTGGGACGTGGCGGCGGGGCCGCTCGCCAAGGAAGCGTGGGACTGCGACTTCGAGGAGGTCGCTACGGAGACCTGGCGCCAGCTCAAGCGCTCGCTCAATCGCGACGGCGAGGTCCTGAGCGACGCGATGCTCCACCCGACCACACCCTGGCACATCGACGACGACATCACCGAGCGCGTGCAGAAAGAGCGCTTGCTTGGCGGCCGGCGTCGCGCGCACCGGCGCCTCCAGAAGCAGCAAGCGCAGCGTCTCGGCGAGCCCGATCTGCTGACGAACGCGGAGCCCCTGCTCGTGAACTTGGTGGACAGCTGGGACCTTCGCCCCCCCGCGGCGATCGGCATGGCGAATCTCTTCGTCGCCTCCGATTACGTCCAGACGAACACGAACCTCGCGACGATGGAGGCGGCGAACGAAGCCGCGCGCGCCGCGGTGAACGGCGTGCTCACGGCGCTCGGCTCCTCCGCGAAGCCCTGCGCCATTCACCCGCTGGGCGAGCCGTTCGCTGGGCTCAGGGCGCGCGACGCCGAGGGGTACCGCCCGGGCGCGCCGCAAAAGAACCCCGTTTTTGTCGACGCGCTCGCGTTTTTGACGCTGTTCGTCGGCGTGAGCGCCGTGCGGCTCATCGCGTGGATGAACGCCGTGCCGAAGACGCTGTGGCTCTTGATGGGCGGGATCGGCGCCGCGCTCTTCGGCCTCTCGCGCATCTTCGACCAGGCTTGGTCCTTTACGGTCATGCACGCTTGCGGTGCGAGCCTCAAGCTCGGCTATCTTCCCGCGACCCCGTGCTTGACCGCGATGGGGCCGCCGAGCGCCGCGGCTGCTGCCCAGTTTTGGTACGCGGCGTACATGGCGCTCTTCGGCGTCTCGCTCTTCTTCATGCCGAGGAAGACGCTCGGGCAGCTCGGGTTCCCGGCCGAGCACGGGCCCTGGATTCCGATCCTCGGCGTGGCGCCGCTTCTGATCGCGAGCTTCTATACGGTGGCCGCCGTGTTCGACGTGCGGCTCTTCTTTTGGCTCTCCGTATTCGGGCGCACGGCCGTGTTCCTCTACGTGCTGTGGCTCACCGAAGGGCGCCACCGCGGCTCGCCGCTCTTGCTGATGGTCGCCGCGCCCGATCTCGCGAGCGCCATGTGGAGCGGCAGCCTGCTCGCGGCGAACGCGCTCGCGGGTCGACTCCTCGTGCTCGGCCTCTTGAACGTCGTCGTGGCGTTCGCGTTCCAGTTCTTCCCCGAAGGCTCGCTCGCGGCGCTCGGCTTTCCGCGCAAGGCCGGGGCTTGGGTGCCTATGGCCGCGATTTTGTTGTTCTTTTGGGGGGTGTACGACGTGCTGGCCGTCGTGCTCGGGCTCCAGCCGCTCGTGCTCGCTGGCGTCGTGTGCCAGCTCCTGTTCGCGGCGTTCTGCGTGGCGGCGCCGCTCGTCTACCGAGCCCGCTCGGAAGCCATTGCTCCCGGGTTCCGATTGGTGCTCGTGGGCGCGACGTACGGCGCGTCAGCCTGGTGGCTCGTGCGCGCCGCGGCGTCGCCCTTGGTGGTCTGGACGCCGGGCTGAAGCGCTCAGAAATAATACGCGAAGCGGAGACGCGCGGCGGTCATCGCGCTGTCGTACTCGTTATAGTGAATCGGCATCTCGCCGGGCGCGCTCGTGTGCGTGAACGCGGAGAGCTCGGCGCGCGAGACGACGAGCTTCACCATCGCGTCGTTGAAGCCGAGCGGGAAAGCGATGTAGGCGGCGCCCTGCAGGTGCTCCTCATAGTCGGTGGTGTCGGCGACCCACTCGCTGTGCTGCAATCCGACGCCGAGAATGAGCGAGCGCTTGAGGAGGAGCCTGCCAGGATCGAGCTGCAAATAGCCGCCGAAGCTCGTGCGGATGCCGGTCAGGGCGGGGTCGCGGGGCGCTCCGACGGTGTTGGCGCTCGCGCTGTGAGCCGTGTCCCAACCCTTCGCGAAGCCGCCGCCGGCCTCGATGATGAACGCCTTGACGACGGCGCTGCCGCCCACGCCCTTGTAGTCGCGGACGTTACAGTCCGGGCACTCCTTGTAGATGGGCTGGTTGTTCGGGTCGAGGCCGGTTTGGTTGTACTTCGGCTTGGCCTGCGTCTCGAAGCGATCCTCGGCGCCGATCGACACGCGAGCGAGCACGGGGCCGAAGGCCTTGTGAAAGTCCGCAGCGAAGCGGCCGCCAAGCGTGTTCGCCGCGCCGCCTTGCGACTGACCGTAAGCGCCCGTGAGCTCGAACCCGAGGAAGCGCGCGGGGAAGTAGTGGAGCGCCGCGCGTCCCTCGAACTGCTCGTTGCCGTTCACGGTCGCGTTTCGATAGTAGACGTAGTTCACCTCGTAGGTGTGGACGCCGTAGACGGCGCCGGCCGCCGCCGAGCCGCCCTTGGCGGCGCCGTTGTCCTCGAGCGTGTAGA
>DASUGE010000104.1:0-31376 GCA_036274215.1 Polyangiaceae bacterium
CCGATCACGACGCCGGACGCGCTGCCGTCGGCCGCGCCGGTCATGACCCTGACCCCGGTTCCCGTGAGCGCCCCCCGCGCCCAGAGCCGGTCGGTCGCGCATCCGCCCGCCCCGAAGAAGAAGAAGGGCGAGGATCTCGACATCCGCAACCCGTATCGCTGAGGGGGAAATCCTCCAGTCGTCTCGCCTGGTTGACAGGCCGGTGACTGACTGCTAGTTGTCCGCACCCCGTTCTACGCCCATTCGGAAGAATGTCGTAATTTCGCGGGGTTAGCACGACTCGTGGCGGTCAAGCGCATCTGTCTGTTCACCGGTAACGCGAATCACGACCTGGCGGTCGAGATCGCGAAGGTGCTCGATACTCCCCTCGGGGAGGCGCGCGTCACGCGCTTCAGTGACGCAGAGACGTTCTGCGAGATCCGCGAGAACGTGCGCGGCCTCGACACCTACGTCGTCCAGCCCACGTGCAACCCCGTCAACGACAACTTGATGGAGCTGCTCATCATGTGCGACGCGCTCCGCCGCGCGTCGGCCGCCGGGATCACGGCCGTCATCCCGTACTACGGGTACGCCCGCCAGGACCGCAAGGTCGCCCCGCGTACGCCCATCACGTCGAAGCTCGTCGCCGACCTGCTGGTGGCCGCCGGCGTGTCGCGGGTCGTGTGCGTCGATCTCCACGCCGGGCAGATCCAGGGCTTCTTCAACATCCCGTTCGACCACCTGCACGCCCTGCCGGTCTTCCTCGAGGACTACCTGAAGCAGAACTTCGACCGCGACGCCGTGTTCATCGCGCCGGACGCCGGCGGCGTGGAGCGGACGCGCGCCTATTCGAAGCGCCTCGACGCCGGGCTCGCCATCGTCGACAAGCGCCGCGAGCGCGCCAACGTGAGCGAAGTGATGCACGTCATCGGCGACGTTCAGGATCGCGACTGCATCATCGTCGACGACATGATCGACACCGCCGGCACGCTCTGCAACGCCGCGCGCGCCGTGAAAGACCGCGGCGCCCGCCGCGTGGTCGCCTGCGCGACGCACGGCGTTTTGAGCGGCCCCGCCGTCCAGCGCATCATCGATTCTCCGCTCGAGGAGGTGGTCGTCACCAACTCGATCCCGCTTTCGCCGCAAGTCGCGGCATGCCCCAAGATCAAGATCATATCGATCGCTCGTTTGCTCGGCGAGGCCATCCGTCGCATTCACAACAGTGACTCGGTCTCCTCCCTCTTCGTCTAAGAACGGCCGCACCGCCCGCGTTACAAGGAAGCATCCATGGACCTACGAAAAATCTCCGTCAACGCCCGCCAGGGCAAGGGCAAGGGTCTTGCCACGCGCCTGCGTCGATCCGGCCAGATCCCCGCGGTGGCCTACGGCAAGAAGCTCGCCGCTCAGTCGCTCGCCGTGAAGCCGGAAGAGCTGCGCAGCGTGCTCACGAGCGAGCGCGGTCGCAACACGGTCATCGAGCTCGACGTCGATGGGAAGAGCAAGCTCACCGTGCTCCTCCGCGACTACCAGCACCACCCCGTGTCACGCCAGATCCTCCACGCCGACTTCGTGCAGATCGCGCTCGACGAACCGGTCGACGTGCAGATCCCGCTCGAGATGACCGGTAAGCCGGTGGGCGTCGTGAAGGGTGGCGTGCTGCGCCAGGTCTTCCGGCGCATTCCGGTGCGCTGCCTGCCCCAGAAGATCCCCGTGAAGGTCGTGCACGACGTGACCGAGCTCGATCTCGACGGTCACGTGCCTGCCAAAGCGCTCGCGCTCCCCGAGGGCGTCGAGGTGCGGCTCCCCCCCGAGCAGACCGTCATCGCCATCGTCACCGAGAAGGCGGCTCCGGAGGAAGAGGAGCAAGCGGCACCCGCTGCCGGCGCGGCTGGCGCGGCTGCACCCGCTGCCGGCGCGACGGCTGCGGCGGGCGACAAGGCTGCCGACAAGGGCGGCGACAAGGCTGCCGACAAGGGCGGCGACAAGAAGAAGTAAGCGCGGAGGCTCGAGCCCGTCATGAGCTTGCTCGTCGTCGGGCTCGGCAATCCCGGCGCCGAGTACGCCTCGACCCGGCACAACATCGGCTTCATGGTCGTGGACGAGCTCGTGCTGCGCTCGGGCTCGCCGCCATGGCGAAAGAAGTTCCACGGGGAGCTGGCCGAGGGTCGCGTCGGCGGCCAACCGGCCCACTTCCTGAAGCCGCTCACGTACATGAACGAATCGGGCCGCAGCGTCGTCGCGGCTCTGTCGTTCTACAAGCTGCCGCTCGAGTCCTTGCTCGTGATCCACGACGAGCTCGACCTGCCGTTCGCTGAAATCCGGCTGAAATCCGGGGGTGGCGACGCGGGCAACCGCGGCATCCGCTCGGTGACGGCTCAGCTGGGCCGGCCGGACTTCACGCGCATCCGGGTCGGGATCGGCAAGCCCCCGCCAGGTTTTCGCGGTGGCGGAGCAGATTTCGTGCTACAGGGCTTCGCGCCTGCGGAACGGGCGGAGCTCGCAACCCTGGTTGCGCGCGCCGCAGATGCCGCGGAGCTCATCGCCAAGAGCGGGCTTGCCGCAGCGATGAACATCACCCACCGACAGAAGCCTTCGGGCTGACGAAGGTGGGCTCCTTGCTCCCGGGAGATCCGGGGGCCGCCAAAGTCCAGAAGGAGCTCAGCATGAGCCAAACGGCTACGACCCCTCGGGTCAGAGAATACGAAACCATCTACATCCTGCGTCCCGACGTGACGCGAGACGCGCAAGAGCGCGTTGCCACCCGCATGAGCGAGGTGCTTGGCCGTGAAAAGGGCCAGCTCACGTCGATCGAAAACTGGGGCCGCCGCCCGCTCGCCTATCCGGTGAAGAAGAAGAAGCGCGGCGTCTACGTCTGCCTCAAGTACCTCGGTGGCGGCGGGCTCGTGAGCGAGCTCGAGCGCAACCTCGGCGTGCTCGACGACGTGGTGAAGTTTCAGACGATTCAGCTTCGCGATGACGTCGAGGCCAGCACCGTCAGTGTGAACCCGGAGGACGTGAAGTTCGAGGCTGTCGACCCGCCCCAACCCGGCGAGGACGAGGGCGAGCGCATCGAGCAGATCCTCGGCTTCGAGCGCTCCCCCGAGCGCTCACGTTCGGACGACGACGGCTACGGTGACGAGGGCTACGCCGACGACGACGACGCTTCGCCGCAGAGCATGAAGTCGCCGGCTGCTGCTGCTGCCGCTGCTGCTGCCGCTGCTGCTGCCGCTGCCGCTGCCCCTGCTGCCCCTGCCGCTGCGCCTGCCGAGGCTGCCGCGCCTGCCGCGCCTGCCGCCACGGAGACCGAGAAATGAAAGACCTAGCCAAAGACCGCATGGAGAAGGACCCGCTCGCGCCTCGTCGTATGGGTCGCCGCCGTGGCTGTACCTTCTGCGCCGACGACGCGCCGCCCATCGATTACAAGGACCCGCAGTCGCTCCGGTATTTCGTGAGCGAGCGCGGCAAGATCGTGCCGCGCCGCATCTCCGGCTGCTGCGCCAAGCACCAGCGCGCCGTGCAGCTCGCCGTGAAGCACTCGCGCAACATCGCGCTCCTTCCGTTCACCTCCAACGATTGAGGCTCGTCGTGGCGACCCAAGTCAAAGTGCTGTTGAAGAAGAACGTAGAGAGCCTCGGGCAAGGCGGGGAGGTGGTGCGCGTGCGCCCCGGCTTCGCCCGCAACTTCCTGTTGCCGCGCGGCCTGGCCGTACCGGCGACCGCGGGGAACCTCGCCCGGGTGGAAGACCTGAAGCGTGCCGCCGCGGCGGAAGCTGCCGAGGCGCTGAACGCGGCGAAGGAGCTCGAGACCAAGCTCGGCGCCGTGACGGTGCAGATCGAGCGCGCCTCCGGCGACGAAGATCGCATGTGGGGCTCGGTCACGAGCAAGGACATCGAAGAGGCGTTCCAGCGCGTGGGCGTCACGATCGATCGCCGTCGCCTCCAGCTCCCCGAGCCGATCAAGCGCTTCGGCGCCATCGAAGTCCCCCTCCGCCTCCACCACGACGTAACGACCGGCCTCAAGATCGAAGTGATCAAGAAGGGCGGAGCGCCAGCGAAGGCCTGAAATAGCGCTCGCGCAAGCGAGCGCGTCTAGGGAGCGCGGAGCGCCAGCGAAAGCCTGAAATAGCGCTCGCGCAAGCGAAGGCGTAACGACCTGGACCCTAGGTAGCGCTCGCTCGTTTTCGAGCGAGCGCGAGTCTAGGTAAGCAACGAGCGCAGCCGATCCGCCGCGCGAGTTCGGTTCGCTACGTCAGCGGGTGGGTTGACCCGCCACTCCTGGGCGCGCGCCGCCGTTGACAAAACGCGCGGCGTGCTGCTAGAGGTCGGACCTTCACGTCGCGCCTTGGTGGCGCGCCGTTCCAGTCGCCCCGGGCGTGCTTCGAGCATCCCCGGGGCGATGTGCATTTCGGCCCCTGACCTGTTGAGAAGTTATGAACGTCGCGTGGGCAAACAGCGGATGGAGCGAAACGAGGGGTGGGGGCGCGTGCCCGCGCGGCGGCTCGAGGTCGGACGTATCCTGTCCTAGCCTGGGCCGGAAGACCTGGGAAACTACCGGCGTGAGGATGTCCGCGCCGTGAACGCCGTCCAAGCTGGTGCTTCCGAGCTCGCGCCGAGCGGCGGGCGCGTTCCGCCCCAAGATCTCGACGCCGAGGCGGCGGTGCTGAGCGCCGTGCTGCTCGACGCCGACGCGTTCGACCGCGTGCAGGAGGTGCTCGGTCCCGAGCATTTCTACGCCGACGCCAATCGCCGCATCTACGAGGCCGTGCTCGATCTGAAGAGCATGACCGGACAGCCGGTAGATATCGTGTCGGTGTCCGGATGGCTGCGCGATCGGAACCGTTTGGCGCAGGTCGGAGGCACGCCGTACTTGGCGCAGCTCGCCGACGCGACGCCGGCCATCGCGCACGTCGAGAACCACGCGCGGTTGATCCGCGAGAAATGGCGCCTGCGGCAGCTCATCGCGACCTGCCAGCGCGTCACCGCCGAGGGTTACGCGGGGTGCGAGGACGTACAGGGCTTCATCGACTCGGCGGAGCAGGCGGTCTTCGACATCGCGCGCGTCCCTTCGCACTCGACGATGGTGTCGGCCAAGGACGCAATCCACCGCGCCTTCAACATCCTCACGGAGACGAAGAACCGCGGCGGCGGCGTCACGGGCATCGAGACCGGCTTTCGCGAGCTCGACCGCATGATGTCTGGGTTCCACGCGGGCGATCTCTACATTTGCGCCGGACGCCCCGGCATGGGCAAGACCTCGTTCGTGCTGAATCTGGCCGTGAACATCGCGTCGCCCAAAGGCGCTTTCCGCGAGGAAGGGCAGGGGGATTTCGAGGCCCCCGTGGAGGAGCCCGGCAACGCGGTGCTCTTCTGCTCGCTCGAAATGCCGCGCGAGCAGCTCGCCGCGCGTTTGCTCTCGTCCGAGGCGCGCGTCGACATGGCCGGCATCCGTAGCGCCCAGCTCCAGCGCGAGGATTGGTCGAAGCTCACGAGCGCGGCGGCGACGCTCAGCAAGCTACCGCTCTGGATCGACGACACGCCGGCGCTCACCTTGCTCGATCTGCGCGCGAAGATCCGTCGCCTCCAGGCCGAGATCGGCCGCGGCGATTCGCACGTGCCGGCGCGCAAGCTCGGGCTCGTGGCCATCGACTACTTGCAGCTCATGCAGGGCCGGCGCGACGCGGGCAGTCGCGAGCAGGAGATCAGCGAAATCTCTCGTGGCTTGAAGCAGCTCGCCAAGGAAATGGGCGTCCCGGTCCTGGCGCTGAGCCAGCTGAACCGCGCGGTCGAGACGCGCACCACGAAGGACAAGCGCCCGCAGCTCAGCGATCTGCGTGAAAGCGGCGCCATCGAGCAGGACGCCGACGCGATCCTGTTCATTTATCGGGATTTTTACTACTTCAAAGAAAACGCCGACAAGCGGCACATCGCGGAGATCATCATCGCCAAGCAGCGGAACGGCCCGACGGGCTCGTTCGAGACGCGCTTCACGGAGGCGTACACCCGCTTCGACAATCTCGCGAACGAGGAATACAACTTCGACGAGATGGATCAGTTCGCCGACGTCGGCGCGTAGCGCGGTGGTGTTCGGTGTGCGGGCGGCGCCGTTACGTCGCCGCTCGTTGCGACCCCGCCACGTGACGTTGCTACGTCGCCCGTCGCTGCGCGGCTACGTCCCCGTCTCGAGCCGCTGGAAGAGCTCGAGCATCAGCTCCTCGAGGCCGTCGTGCGTGACGGCGCTCACGAGCCTTAGATCGATGCCGAGCTCCTTGAACTCTTCCTTCACGCTCTCGTAAACCTCGCGCACCTCGGGCCGATCGGCCTGGGTCATGGCGACGACCTCCGGACGGCGCGCGAGGTCGGGGTCGAAGGCCGTGAGCTCGTGACGGAGCGTCTTGTAGTCGGCGAGCGGGCTCCGCGCGGGGTCGTCGCTCGGGCAGATGAGGTGCAGCAGCAGGCGCGTGCGCTCGAGGTGGCGCAGAAACCGGATCCCGAGGCCCGCGCCCTGGCTCGCGCCCGCGATCAGGCCGGGAATATCGGCGATCACGAAGCTTTTCCCGAGGCCGCGCCGGGCGTCGCCGAGCGTGACGACGCCGAGGTGAGGCTCGAGCGTCGTGAAGGGGTAGTCGGCGATCTTCGGGTGGGCGCGGCTCACGGAGCTGATGAGCGTGCTCTTGCCGACGTTGGGGAAGCCGCGCAGCCCCACGTCCGCCATCACCTTGAGCTCGAGGCGCAGGTGCCGGCGCTCGCCGGGCTCGCCCGGCTCCGCGCGCCGCGGCGCGCGCTCCGTCGGCGTCGCGAAGTGCTTGTTGCCGCGGCCGCCCTTGCCGCCCTTGGCGATCACGAGGCGCGTCTTGCCGTGCACGATCTCGTCGAGCTTTTCGCCCGTGTCGGCGTCGAAGACGACCGTGCCGACCGGCACGCGGATCTCGTGGTCGCGGCCGGCCTTGCCGTAGCAATCCTTACCGAGCCCGGGCTCCCCCGGCTCGGCGCGCGCGACGTTGACGTGCGTGAGGTCGTAGAGCGTGCCGAGCCCTTCGTCAGCGACGAGCAGCACGTCGCCGCCGCGGCCGCCGTCTCCGCCGGCGGGGCCGCCGAAGGGCACGTACTTCTCGCGCCGGAACGCGACGCAGCCTTTACCCCCGTCGCCCGCTTCGACGCGGATCGAGCATTCGTCGATGAATCGCATGGCTCTCGGGGAGCCCGCCTTCTAGCAACCGCCGGGCGTCCGTCAACGCGGGGGCTTGAGCGGCTTTTGCGGCAGGGCCTTGGCGGCCGGGCGTTTTTGCACGGGTCTGGCCGTGTCGAGGGCGTCGAGGGCGGCCAAAACGGCGTCGAGCCCGTGCCGGCGCGCGGCCGGCTCGAGGAATACGTCCGGGACCCGCGAGAGCTTGAGCGCGACGGCCTTGCCGCCCACGTCGATTTCCCGCTCCACGAACGCCTCGAACGTCGCGTAGCCCTTGGCGTCGAAGAGCCGCTCGTCCGCGATGTGCTTGAGCACGTGGCCGAGCTCGTAAAAGCCGTCCGACAGGTTCTTGCGCAGGGCGCGCACGCGCCCGAGTGCTGCGTGGAGCTCGCCGATGCGCGCCTTGATGCGGTCGGCCTGGGCCGGCGTGCGCAGCGTCGCGCGGGCCGACCCGGGACGCGGTGGCTCGCGCAGGCGAGCGGCTGCCTCCTGCGCCCGGCGCTCGGCGTGACGTGCCGCCCACGGTGCGGCGCCGCGGACGCCCAGCCGCCGTCCTTTGGCGGCCCCCGGCGCGGCCGGTACCGGCAACGTGTCGAGAACCGGCGGGGGTCGTAGCGAGGACCGCGAGGAGGCAGGCGGGATCGTGCTCCGCCCTCCGGTTTTCGCCTTCAGCTTGTGATCCTTCTTGCCCATGGTTTGAAGCCCCGCCCAGGCTCCGGCAGTCAGCCGCCGTTTCTGGCTCCGCGGAGCCTATACTACGGAGGCCCCCCCGCGAAAATTACGGGCGCCCCGAGGACGAGCCCCGGCTCGCCCCGTACTTCCCTCAAGTCGAGATGTCCCAAGAGCCGCCGCGTTCCCAGCGCTTCCAGAACGGCGAGGCCGCGTCCGGCGCAGCAAGCCGCCCGCGCCGCATCGCCGTCGTCGTGAACGGTCGCGCCAAAAACGTGACGGCCGAGGTCATCTCGACCCTCGACCGCATCCTCGAGGGCGGCGATCTCTTCGTTTCACGACGCATCGAGGACGCGCGCGAGATCGCCCAGACGCTCGTCCACCGCGGCTACGACACGGTGCTCACCGGCGGCGGCGACGGGACGTTTACGGTGATGGTTACGGAAGTGGTTCGCGAGGCGCGGAAGAAAGGCGCAGGCCTACCGCGTTTCGGGCTCCTCAAGCTCGGAACCGGCAATGCGCTCGCCTGGGTCGTGGGCGCGCGCGATCTGAAGGGCGGGGAAGTCGACGCCGACATCCGGCGCCTGTGCGAGGAAGCCGGCAGCCGCACGGTGCGACTCATCGAGGTCGAGGGCATCATCACGCCGTTCTGCGGCCTCGGAGCGGACGCCCACGTGCTCGCCGACTACGGCTGGGTGAAGTCGCACCTTGGCACGACGCCGCTCAAGCGCCTCGGGACGGGACCTTCGGGCTACGCGATCGCCGCGCTCACGCGCACGCTGCCGAGCCTGCTCTTCAGCGGCATGACCGCGTGCCGGGTGATCAACGGCGGCAAGGAGGCGTACCGCGTCGGACCGCGCGGCAGCGTCGTCGGGCGTCCGGTACCTTCCGGGGAGCTCCTCTACGAGGGGCCGATGCGCCTCTGCGCGCTCTCGACCATCCCGTACTACGGCTACGGATTTCGCATGTTCCCGTTCGCGGAGGACCGCCCCGATCGGATGCAGCTTCGCGTCTCCACCATCAAGCCGCACGAATTCATCTATCACCTCCGCGAAATCTGGCGCGGCGAGTACCAAAACCCGAAGTGCCTCTCGGACTTCCTCGTCGAGCGCGTGGTGCTCGAATTCGAGCCCGCCGCGCCGCTTCAGGTCGGCGGCGACTCGCGTGGCGAAAGGAGTCGCATCGAAGTGGGGCTCTGTCCGACGCCCGTCGAGCTCGTCGACTTCTATGCGCCTCCACGTGCCGAGCCGACCGTTGACTGACAGCGGGTGCTCGGCGCGCTCGCCTTTTCGGTGGCTTTCGCTCGTGCTGCCGTGGCTATTCGTGAGCCCGGTGCGGGCCGACGCTGCGAAGCCCGCGGCGAGCATGGCGTGCCGCATCGAGCCGGGCAGCGGGCGGCTGTTTTGCACGGTGCGCATCGCGGCGCCCGAGGGTCGCGCCGTCTCGTGGAGCGATGCGCTCGTCGTCGCGGCGCCGCGCGCGGCGCGAGCCTTGAAAAGCCGCGTGACGAGCCGGAGTGATCGGCCGGGAGAGGTGGTGCTCGCGTTCGTGCTCGGCAGCGGCGAAGGCGGGCGCATCGAGGTGCTCGCCCGCGCCGTGACGTGCCCGGTGGCGCCGAGGAGCGGCGCGTGCACGCCGCTCTCCGAGCGCGTCGCCTACGACTTTCGACCGGGCACGTAGATCACGCGGGCCGCGCCGAATCCGCGGAACTTGGCCAGAGGGTCGGACGTCCGATATCGCCGGGGCATGAACCTGCCGGGACGGCTCTCGCGGACGACGCTCGGCGACTTGCTCGGCCAGCTTCATCGCGCGGGAGCGAGCGGCGTGCTCGAGCTGCTCGAGCCTTCGGGCGCGCGCGCCGGACGGAGCCACCGCGTTTTCTTCACCGGGGGTCTCGTCGACGACGTCGAGACCCTCGACGCCCATCCGCCGCTCGGCGAGCTTTTGGCTCGCGAAGGCGCGCTCGACGCGGGGGCGCTCCCGAAGCTCTTACAGAAGCTCATGCTGAACCCGTCGCTCCGCGCGGGGGAAGTCCTGGTGAACGAACGCTTGGCGAACGAAGCGCTCGTCGCGGCGGCCCTGCGCTGGCAGCTCCGCGCGCGCCTCGAGTCGATCTTTCGGCTCGCCGACGGCTTGGTTCGGTTTCACGTGCGCCGCGCGAACGGACGCGGCCGGCTCGGTGCCGTGCTTGGTCCGCGCGATTTCTTGCATGGCCGCAGGCGAGCGCGTGCCGACGGGGGCTCGCGTGCGACCGCTCACGGGTGCGAATCGAGCCAGCGTGCCGCCGCGCTGCGCGTGCTCGGCGTCGCGCCCGATGCCGACGCCGAGACGGTGCGCAAGGCGTACCGGCGCCTCGCGGCCGTGCATCACCCGGACCGACACCCCGGCGCGGGTCCGAGCGAGCTCTCCGAGCTCGTGCGCACGTTCACGCGCATCACCGCCGCCTATCGGGTCGTCGCCGGAAAGTAGCGGCCGTACGCGTGACGGCGCGTCAGCCCGCGCTGCGAAACACCGCGCGCCCCACGAAGAAGGGGCCCATCTGCTCGATGAACTCCGACGTCTGCCGCGTGGAGCGCATGGCCTGCACCACGTGCGAGAGCGGGTGCAGCGTCTTGCCGATGAGTCCGATCACGAACTCGTTGTCGTTGGCATCGAGCCCGTGACAGGCAAGCCGCACGTCGTGCGCGAGATCGGCGCCCGCGTAGGATTTCCCGATCGTGCCGTGCTCGCGCAGGATGCCGCCCTGCTCGCGCGGCTCGAGGCGCGCAAAGGCGCCGCTGCGCCGGAGCGGGTACCAGATCGCCCACGGCCACGCCTCGTTGAGCACGGTCTCGCGCGGTCGATCGAGCAGCCAGAAGCGCAGATCCGGCTCGAAGCCGGAGCTGTACGTGCGCCCGAGCATCGTGAAATCCGAGCGCAGCTCGAGCCCGCGCAGTGCGGCGACAGCCGGGCGCACGCGTGTCACGAAGTCCGTCGGGTCCTCGCTGAAGGTGAGCAGGCCGAAGCCGAACGGATCGTTCACGTCCTCGTAGATGACGGCGCCGACCTTCGCTGCCGCGAGCGCCCGTCCGAGCTCCGCGCTCGTGCCCCCCGGTCCTCCCGCCGCGCCGGGCGCGCGGAAGACGAGGAGCTGCATGAAGAGCCGGTTGTCCATGAGCTGCGGCTGGCCGTCGCGCTCGGCGCCGCGCTCCCGCACGTCGATCGTGGCGTCGCCGCCGTGGCTCGGCGCCCGCGGGTGCGCGGCAGTTCGAGGGGCGTTGCCGCCGTTTCCGCCGTGGGGATCGCTCATGGCGTGAGCTTACCTCCATGTTAGGCTCCGGCGGCTTTGGTGACTGCTTCCGTTCCGCCGCCCCGCGATCCCGCGCCCGGGGGTCATTCGACTCCCGGTCGACCGGGGCTCGCCTACCCGCTGCCGGCCGGCATGCGCGATCTCTTGCCGGCGGAGGCGCGCACCCAGGCCGAGCTCGCGCGCGGCTTGCTCGGCACGTTCGCGCTCCACGGCTACGAGCTCGTGATCCTGCCCCTCTTCGAATACGCCGCGGTGCTCGAGCGCGGTCTCGGCACGCTCGCGGACGAGCAGCTCCTGCGCTTCGTGGAGCCGGAGACGGGCGCCGTCGTGGCGCTGCGCCCCGACATGACGGCACAAATCGCGCGTCTCATCGGCACTCGCATGTCCGAGGTGCGCGGCCCGGCCCGCCTGAGCTACCAGGGCTCCGTTCTGCGCCGCCGCCGCGAGCGGGCGCGGCGCGAGCAGCAGATGCCGCAAGCGGGCATCGAGCTCGTCGGTCTGCCGGGGATCGGCGGGGATCTCGAGGTGCTCGGCGTCGCGAGCGCAGCCGCGCGCGCGGCGGGGCTCAGCGACTTCACGCTCGACCTCGGCCACGCCGGCATCGCGTCGGCGCTGCTCTCCTCCGTCTCGGAGCAGGGGCGCGCCGAGATCGTCGACGCTCTCGGAATGCGCGACGCGCCGGAGCTCACCCGACGCGCCGAAGCGCACGGCCTGCGAGGCCCGATCCTGCGAGCCGTGGCCGAGCTCCCGCTCTTGCACGGCAGCGGCGATCTCTGGCCGGCGGCTGAAAAGGCGCTCGGAGGTACGCCCGCGCGCGCGTGTCTCGACGAGCTCCGGCGGCTCGCGGATGCCGTGAGCGCGGCGGGCCTCGCTCCGCGGCTGGTCGTGGACCTCGCGGAAACGCGCGATCTCGCGTACTACACGGGTCCCGTGTTCGAGCTTCACGCTGCCGGCCCGGGGCGCGCGATTGGCTCGGGGGGCCGCTACGACGGCCTCTGCGAACGCTTCGGTCGTTCGCGACCCGCAGCGGGCTTCGCCTTCATGTTGGACGAGCTCGGCTGGGCGCTCACGCGGGCCGGTCGCGTGGTCCCGGCGGCGGAGCGCGTGCTCGTGTCGGGTGGAGACGCCGCCGTGCTCGACGCCCTGCGTGCCTCGCGCGTCGCGTGCGCGCCCGCTCCCGAAGGTGACCCGAGCGCCTATGCGCGAGCCTATCGCTACACCCAGCTGGTCGAGGTCACGCTCACGACGGCGACGCTCGTGCGCGTCGACGACGGCTCGCGACAGGCCCTACCGCGCGATCCGCGCGCGCTCGGCGCCGCCGTCGCCGCTCTCCTCGAGCAGCCCTCCGAAGAATGAAACGCGTTGGCGCGCGGGGGATCGTCCCTCGCCTGAAAGTACGAGCTCTATCATGTCAGTCGTAGCAATCGTTGGTGCCCAATGGGGTGATGAGGGCAAAGGCAAGATCGTCGACATCTACACGGAGTTCGCGGAGGTCGTCGTGCGCTACGCCGGCGGCCCGAACGCGGGGCACACGCTCGTCGTGGGTGACGACAAGCTCGTCGTGCGCCTCCTGCCGAGCGGCATCCTCCGCCAGGGCACGCTCTGTGTGCTCGGCCAGGGCATGGTCGTCGATACGGACGTGCTGCTCGCCGAGATCGACGAGCTCGGTCGTCGCGGCCATCAGGATCTTGGGTCGCGCCTCGCGCTGAGCGATCGCGCCCATCTCATCCTGCCGTATCACGTGCTGGTCGACACCCTGCGCGAGACGCAGGCGCCTGCCGGGCGCGCCATCGGCACGACGAAGAAGGGCATCGGACCCGCGTACGAGGACAAAGCGCGCCGCAGCGGCGTGCGGGCCGGCGATCTCCGCCACCCCGCGCGGCTCCGCGAACGAGTGGACGCCGCGCTCGCCGCCTGGACCCCGACCATCGTCGCCCTCGGCGGTACTCCGCCCGCCGCGGAGGCACTCGTCGACGCGCTGCTCGCGAGCGCGCCGCGCCTCGTGCCGCTTTTGCGCGACACGTCCGCGCTCGTCAACGACAGCATGCGCGCCGGCAAGCGCGTCATGCTCGAAGGCGCGCAGGGCACGCTGCTCGATCTCGATCACGGCACCTACCCGTTCGTGACGTCGAGCTCCGCGGTCGCCGGCGGTGCCTCGGTCGGCGCCGGCATCGGCCCGAACCGCATCAACACCGTGATCGGCATCACCAAGGCCTACACGACGCGCGTCGGCGCCGGACCGTTTCCGACCGAGCTCGGCAACGCCGAAGGTGACCATTTGCGTGAGGTGGGCGCGGAGTTCGGCTCGGTCACCGGGCGCCCGCGCCGCACGGGCTGGCTGGATTTGCCGGCTCTCCGCTACGCCGCGCGCGTGAACGGCTTCGACGGCCTGGCGCTCACCAAGCTCGACGTGCTCACCGGGCTTTCGACGCTCAAGGTGTGCGTGGCGTACGACACCCCGGACGGCCGCGTCACCGACCTTCCGCTCGATCTGCTCGATCGCCCGGACTCGCTCAAGCCCGTGTACGTCGAGCTCGAGGGCTGGCAGGAAAAGCTCGAGAACGCGCGCGTGCTCGACGAGCTGCCCGGCGCCGCCCGCGCGTACATTCGCTTCCTCGAGAAGGAGACGGGGGCTCCGATCTACCTCGTGAGCGTCGGTCCGCGCCGCTCCGAAACGATCGTGCTGCACAATCCCTTCGTGGGGCGCGCCGCGGCGCCGTGACGCCGGTTGCCGCTGCCGCCGCGCTGCTCTTCGGCCTGGTGCCGGCGGCGGAGCTCTCGGCAGCGGCAGCGTCGAGCGTCCGGCCTCCCGCCTGCCGCCTGCACGGAGCCGAGCTCGGCTCGACGCTCTGGACGCGGGCGCGTCTGCCCGAGGTGGTGCGCTCCTGCCGGACTCTCGCGCGCGGCTACGCGCGGCTCGGCTCACAGCCGGCCGAAGCCCTCGCGCTCGCCGAAGCTGCCGAGTCCGCGCGGGAAAATGCGGCGGCGGCGCGACTCTTGCGCGGCCGGGCCCTGTTTCGGCTCGCGCGCGTGCCGGAGGCGTGGGCGCTGCTCGCTCCCTTCCTCGAAGACGAGGCGGCTCCGCTCGACGATGCCCAGGCCTTGTTCGACATCGCGCGCACGGCGCTCGCGGCGTCGAAGCTCGATGCCGCGGAGCGCGCGTATCGCCTGCTCCTACCGCGCGCCGCGCTGCTCGGTTCGCGCCAGAGCGAGCGCATTGCACTGATCGAGGCGGCGAGTCTCGCGCTCGCGCGCGGTCCAGGCGGCGTGGACGAGGCGCTCGGCTATCTCGAAACGGCGCGTGCCATGCCGCTCGCGGGCGAACGCGATCTCTTGCTCGGCTTGACGGCGCTCGCGCTCGATCGCTCGGGGCGCAGCGAGCAAGCGCGGGCTCGAGCGCGCGAAGCCGACGGCCCGTGGGATCTCGAGGCCGAGATGACACCCGCCGAGCGCGCGCGCGTCGCCGAGGCGGCGTTCGCGCCGTCGGGCGAGGTCACGCCGTCACCGGCGAGCATCGGCCCGCGACGGATCATGCTCGTGGACGGGGAGCTGCACGCGGCGATCGCGGTGCTCGCGGTGGGGCGTGACGAGGCGCTCCGAAAGGCGCATTGGCGCGCGTTTCTGGCCAGCACCGCGGGGCAGGGGGCCTGGGCGGAGCACGCGCGGAAGGCGCTCGGAAAGAAGGCGGGGCGGTAAGAGGCGTTCTTGGGGTGACGGGATGGGAGCGCGAGGAACGGTGCTCGCGCACTGGGGCCCATGGGCTCGATGGGACGCGTACGGCACGGTGGTACGCTCGGGCATGGGCCGAGTCGCGACGGCAGCTGGTGTCGGGGTGCTGCTCCTCGCGCTTTCGACGACGAGCGGGGCGGAGCCGTCCATCTGGTACCGAGCGAGCCATCCGGGGGCGCGGGCCGAAGCGCGGCTCTTGCGCGCCGTGGAGCGGATGCTCGATGGGGAGACGCAGAGCGAGGGGGACCCGGCGACGGCGAGGGATTTCGCGCGGGCGGCGGTCGCCATGTTCGATTTGACGAAGCTGCCGCCCCTCGAAGATCCACGACTTGCGTGTGCGATGGCGCGCGCGCTCGTCGGGGCGGAGCTCGGCCGGGGGCGCGAGGCCGAGCGGCTGCTCGAGGGCGCGATCCCGAAGCTCCCCGAGGGAACCCTACTGGCGACGGCGTGGGGCGAGCTCGGCCGGGCACGCGCCGAGCGAGGCGACCACGCCGGGGCGCGCGACGCGGAGACCCGGGTGCTGGAGCTTGCGGTCGAGCCGGAAGAGCGCGCGCTCGCGTATTACGCGCGCGCTCGGGCGGAGCTTCGCACCGGCGAGGTGGCGCGCGCGGCCAAGGACTTCCAGCGCGCGGGAGCCGACGCCCCGACGGAGCTCGTTCGCCTGCTGGCGCGCTACGGCGCGGGGCTCGCTCTCGAGCGCAACGGCGATTTGCCCGGGGCCTGGGCCGCGCTCGAGCCCGCCGTCGCGGCTCGGTTGCCGCTTTCGCACTACATTTCCGCCGACCCCCTCGAGCTCGAGGGCGCGTTCGAGCCGCCGTACGAGCTCGACTACGTGAAAGCGCTGGCCTGGCTCGCGCGGGCCCGTCGCACGGCGGACGTCGACGAGCGTCGCGCCGCGCTCGAGGAGGCCCTGCGCCGCTGGGACGGCTACCTCGCGAGCGCACCGCCGAGCGAGCCGTGGCTCGTCAACGCGCGAAGCCTTCGCGAGCGCGCCGCGGCGGAGCTGCGGAAGCTTCCCACCGGAAAATCTCGGCACGCGCGCTGACGGCGCCTGCCGCTGGCGGCGCCTGGTGCGCCGCAGGGCAGCGCTACGCCGCGTGCGGCATCTCGGGCCGTGCGCGCAGGATGCGGCTCACGCCCTCGGCGTCTTCCACCGCTTCGAAGACGGGGCGCAAGTGCGGCCCGCGCGCGAGCTCGCCGAAGGCGCCGCTCGCGGCGACCGCTCGTGCGCGCGGCCCGTCGAGGACGAGGAACACGTCGTGGAGACCGTCGCCCTTCGGCGCTTCGATCACGTCGTAGATCTTCTGGCGGTCGAGGTGCAGCTCCTCTCCGCGGCGCTGGATCAAGACGCGCTTGTTCGTCACGAGGTAGCGCGTGTACGAGGCGAGGTAGCCGCTGCGAATGATGGCGTCGTACACGAGGTAGCAAGCGATGCCGAGCAGCAGCAAAATCGTCGACGCCACGCCGAAAGCGAGGATCGCGAACGGCAGCGAGCGGAGAGGCATGCCGCCGTCCTCGTGCACGCGGCGCAGGGCGTGGATGCCGCCGAGCGCGACGCGCCCGCCGCCGACGAAGAGGGCGAGCGCGATCGCCAGCAGCGTCCATTCGCGCTGCCCGCGGGGCACGAAGCGCTTGAGGGCCTGGCGGGGCTGCGCGGACCACACGACGTGCTCGCCCACGTCGAGCCGCTGGGTGAGGGGCTGATCGGCCCCGCCGCGCGGGGCCAGCCTCTCCGCGCCGCGCACGATGGCCCACACCCGATCCGGGGCCTTCACGCCGATCAGGCGCAGCATGAGGCGGCGCTTGAGCGCGCCGGTCGGCACCGCGCGCACGAGCTCGACGTCGCCGGCATCCGGCTGGCTCTCGTCCCAATAGATGCGAGCGAAGCTGATCGCGCGCCGCTCGATCGTGCGGCGAATCGGGCCGTAGATCGCGATGACGTGCTGGTCCGTCACGACGTAGCGCGCTTGCGACAGGATCAGCCGCGGCACCTGCAAGATGCCGAGCCCGAGCGTCGCGCACCAGAACGCGAAGAAAAGCAGCGGCAAGAACTCACCGTGCAAAAGGATCGCGACCAACAGCGAGAAGCAGAGCGTGATGAACGACGCCACGAACGCGACGACGGCCAGGGAGCGCTGAAACGCGGAGGGTCGTATGACCGCGGGTCGTGACGCCCAAACGATGCGCTCGCCAAACAAGGAATCGCGAAGCAACGCTTTGTCTCTCGTTCGGTAATGCCCGGGTGTCCCTCAAGCATTCGCCTCTCGGGCGCCGCCGTCCAGGCTTAGGCCTATTGGCCGGAGCATTTCGGCGCCTTCGGGTTACCCGTTTTCCAGACCCGCCGGAACCAGACCGGGTTGGTCATCACCGGGTGTAGCGGTGCTTCACGCCCTTGGGGAAGTAGTCGGGATGGCCGAGCGGGAGGAGCACGACGCGTGGCGTGCGGCGCGCTTCGGGCACGTAGCTCAGAAACTCGCTGTTCTGGCGCTCGACCTCCGCGCGCACCGAGCGGGACACGTCGTCCGCGAGCGCGTGGCTGGGTGAGGAAGCGGCGGCGAGCTCGACGGTGAGCTTCAGCGAGACGTTCTCGTCGGCGCCGTGCTCGAGCTCGAGCACGAACTTGCCGGTGACGTGCGGCGCGATGGCGCGTCCCTCGAGGCCGCTCGCGACGTTCTCCGGATACACGTTCGCCCCGTAGAGAGAGAGTGCGAAGCCCGTGCGCCCGAACACGTACACGAAGGGCATGTCGCGTGCCGTCGCGGGGAGCCCGACGAGCGGATCGACGCCGTGCTCGCGCAGGCGCCCGAGCAACTCGCCGTAGGGGAGCACGCCGCCGCGATCGAGGATGCGGTAGCGGACGAGCGGCACGCCGCCGTCGCCCGTGAAGAGCAGCTCGGCGCCGTCCACCTCGAAGTAGCGATGGAGCGGATCGTATTGGAGCAGCGTCGGCAGGCGCGGCTCGCCGAAAATGGCCGTGGCAAGCGCGGGCCGCTCGGCGAGCGCACGACGAACGGTGACGGAGAGCGGCGTTTCGTTGGCGAGCACGCCGCCGTCGGCGGTGCCGTAGAGCGACGCCGTGCCGCGCGCCGGCTCGCGGATGCCGGCGCGCTCGGCGACCAGGCTGCGCCACGCTTCGCTGAACACCTCTCCCGCGGTGACGAGCTTCGGCGAGAACGCGGCCCAGTCGAGCCCGTCGGCGCGGCCCCCGTCGATCACGTCCTTCAAGAAGGGCGGGTAGCCGAAGAGCACGGTCTGCTCGAAGTGCGGCCCCAAGGCACGCACGACGCGCAGGATCTCCGTGACGTTGTTGCCGGGCGTGACGAGCGTGAGCGGGTAGCCCTTGGCCGCGACGTGACGGCAGGCGGCCGTCGTGTACATGCCGCCCACCCAGCTGCCGAGCGCGAAGCAGACGACCCCGAGCGTGCGGCGCGACGCGGCCCCGAAGGCGTCGCGCAACACCTGCTCGAAGCGCTGCGCGGTGGCGAGCTCGTCGCTCACGAATCTCGGCCAAATGGCGGGCTCGCCCGTCGAGCCCGACGAGACCGCCACGAAGTCGCAGCGCTCGAGCCGGCCCTCGCGGCAGAGGTCCGGCAGACGGTGACGCCGGTAGTAGTTTTCCTTGGTGGGCGCCGGCAGGCGCTCGAATTCGCTGCGCGAGCGCACGCGCGCGGGGTCCACGTCGTGCTCGGCGAGGAAGCGCCCGTACGCCGGCACGTGCGCGGCTGCATCGCGAAAGAGCGCGAGGGCGCGCGCGAGCGGATCCTCGATGTGGTGAAGTGTGAGCGCGCGATCGAGATCGCTCGCATAGTAGGCGTCGAGGGCCGCGCGGGCCCGCTCGGATTGCGTCGTCATCGGAAGCGCCCGCGGAGACTCGAGGCTTCGTGATGCTACTCCGCCGGGCGTCGCCGTATAATCGCGCGCGAGGCTTGCCGATGAAAAACCTATGCTGGCTCTGGGGTGCTCCGCTCGTGGTGGCTCTGGCCTGCGCCGGCGAGAGTGACGATTTCGGGCCCGCACCTCTGGGCGGCTCGTCGGGAAGCGGCGGCGCGTCGGGCGGATCCGGCGCGGGCAAGGGCGGCTCGTCCGGCAGCGCCGGCAAGCCTGCCGCCGAGATCCCGCTCGAAGACGCCCCGAAAGCCTACGCCACGGCTTACTGCGCGGTTCTCGAGCGCTGTGAAGGTTTCCTCTACGACCTCATCACCGCTTACGAGGATTGCGAGACGCTCACGGAGGAGCGCCTCAAGCAGGGCGGCCTCGATGCCTTGACCGGGGCGGTCGACGACGGTCGCATCGAGTACCACGGCGACCGCATGCAGGACTGCCTCGACGCCGTGGTCACGCGCCCGTGCGCGGACCTCACGACGCGCGGCATCCCGGAGTGCGAGGCGGCGATGACGGGCACCGCGGCCAAGGGCGACGGCTGCGGGCTCAACGAGGAGTGCGAGGGCTCGCTCATCTGCGAGACGAGCGACGCCTGTCCGGGAACGTGCGTCGAGCGCTACTCCGCCGGCAAGCCGTGCTCGGCGGACGACGAGTGTGCGGACGGGCTCGTGTGCTCGAACGTGACCAAGCACTGCGCGAAACCGGCCGCCGCGGGCGAGCCTTGCGAGGGCGGCGTCGAAGTGCAGTGCGAGCCGGGCTATTTCTGCGGCGGCGCCGACACCGGCAAAATGCAGCCCGGCGCGTGCGCGCCGATCGAGGACGTGCAGCTCGGCGGCCAGGGCGCGGCCTGCGATCCCGGCGCCGGAGCTCTGTGCGAGAGCGGTCTTTCTTGCGTGCTCACCGGCTTCGAGAGCAGCGCCTTGAAATGGGAGTGCCGCACGCCGTCCGTCGCCGGCGGCAACTGCGGCGTGGGTTTGCCCGAAGATTGCGCGGGCGGACAATACTGCCCGCTCACGTCGGCCGACATCGTCGGCGGCACCTTCACGGCGACGTGCACGCCGCTGCCGGCTCCTTCGGAGAGCTGCGCGCTGCGGCCGCTCGCGGGGCTCATGCCGGCGTGCGCGCCGTACACGCGCTGCGGCGGGGACGGCAAATGCATCGCCTTCCGCGATCTCGGCGAATCCTGCTCGAGCGACGACGTCTGCTACAGCGCGCACTGCGCCGGCGGCGCGTGCGAGCCGGCTCACGCGTGCGAGTGATGCGCGTGGCGCTTCGGCTCGGTGCCGAGTCGACGCTCGTCCGACGACGCCGCCGTTAGCTCGCGCTCGGCGCGACGAACACGATCTCGACGCGATCGTTGCGCGCGGCGGCGCCCGGCTCCCGCGGGTCGACGCGCGGGAGGGACATGCCGACGCTCGCTGTCTCGACCTTGGGAGCGCCCTTCTCGCGCAAGGCGCTCGCGGCGCGCTCGGTGCGCGTCGTCTCGCGCGCTTCGGGCAGCTTGCCGGCGCTGTGCACCACCACCATCACGGGGAAGTCCGGGTGTGCCTTGGCCACGCCCGCCAGCTCGTTCAGCCGTGTGGCCGCCTGGCTCGTGAGCTTGTCTTCGCGGTCGTACGGAGTGCCGAGTGTCACGACGACGCCGCGATCGTCGCGGCTCGGGAGCAGGGACGCCTGGCTCAGCTCCTTGAGCAGCACGTCGGTCGAGGGGTCGGACGGGTTCGCTTGGGTGCGCGGGCGGCGCGTCGCGGTGAGCTCGCCGAGGCAAGCGCTGCGCACGGCGCGCGCATCGTCGATGGGCGTCATGGCCTTCGAGGCAAGCGTGGTCTCGAGCTCGCTGATTTTCTTGAAGTGCGGCTCGAGCGTCGCCCGCTTCGGATCGAGCAGGCGCGAGGCCGAGCACAGAAGTCGCGCCTGGGCGACGAGCGCTCGCGCCGCTTCGCGCCGGGCAAGCTCGCGCTCGGGTGACGCGGGGGGGCCGCTCACCGGCGCCGGCAGCGTTTCGCGCGCGACCTTCAGGCGGAGCTCGAGCGCGGTCGTGTCCGCATCGAGCTGCTTCTGCGTCTGCTCGGCCTGGGCGACCGCCGCCTTGGTGCGTTGAACGCTGAGCTCCGCCGCAGCGGCGCGCGATTCGGCGCGCGTGATGCCGGCGAGGGTGACCGCGCGCTGGTAGGCGGCGAGGGCCTGCTCGCCGAGGATTTGAGCCGCGGCCGGGTCGCCGGCGTCGTGAGCGGCTTCGGCGTCGCGCTTCAGCTGGGCCGCCCGGGCGAAGGCTTGGGGCGCTTGCGCGCGAGCCTGCGCGACGGCGGGGCTCTTCTCTTCCGCGTCCACGGCGACGAGCACCTGCGGGCGCGGCGCCGAAGCGCAGGCGAGCGCAAGCACGGCGACGAGCCAGGCAACGTGCGAGCTCGACCTCGACGTGCTCATTCGGAGCCACCCTTGTCGGCTGCGCCCTTCGCGTCGCCCTTCTTCTTCGCGCCCGTGGGCTTGGCGGGCGTCTCCGGAGTGGGCTTCGGTGGTCCCGCGCGTGCGGCGTCGAGCTCGCGGAGCTGCACCTCGGCGCGATTGCGGCGCGCGTTCGTCTGCTCGATGAGCGTGTGCGCCTTCTCGAGCGCGACGGTCGTCTCGCCGAGCTCTTTCTCGAGCGCAAAGGCGCGCTCCTCCGCGGCCGCGCGGCGCGCGAGATCACGCGCGGCTTCCGCCCATTCGAGCGCGAGCGCCTCGAGCGCGGCGCCGTGACGCTGGTCGCCGGCGAGGCGGGCCTTGTCGGCGCGAGCGAGCGCGCGGTGCGCTTCGGCGAGCGCGTCGCGGGCCGCGTCCTTCTTGGCGGGCCCCTTCTCGACCTCGGCGATGAGCGCCTTGGCGGTGTCCCGTGCGGGCGGCGCCGCGAGCGCGGCCGGTGCGGCGCACAGGATCAGAGCGGAGAGCCGCGGTAGCGGTCGGAACATGCGCGAAACAAGCCACTTTCCCCGGTCGCGGTCAAGCCGCGTGGAGACGGGGCCTTGGAGGTGTAGGAAGGAAGGGATGAGCGAAGCACGACCGCGGGCGACTTGGGACGAGTACTTCATGGCCATCGGGCGCGTCGTCGCGACCCGCTCGACCTGCGACCGGAAGCACGTCGGCGCGGTGATGGTGCGCGATCGCATGATCCTCGCGACCGGGTACAACGGCTCGATCCGCGGGCTTCCCCACTGCGACGACGAGGGGCACATGATGGAAGACGGCCACTGCGTCCGAACCGTGCACGCCGAGGCGAACGCGATTGTGCAGGCTGCCCGCAACGGCGTGCGGCTCGAAGGCTCGGATATCTACGTCACGGCGTCGCCCTGTTTCGGCTGCTTCAAGCTCGTCGCCAACGTCGGCGTCAAGCGCATCGTGTTCGGCGAGTTCTACCGCGACGAACGCATCTTCGACCTCAGCAAGAAGCTCGGCATCGAGCTCATGCACCTGCCGATCGAGAAGCTGCCGCCGTCCTGAAGCGCGCGCTCGCCGCGCGGCTCGTCAGAGCGGGCGCTGGAACTGGCTCGTCTCGTCTTCGTTCTGGCCGCGTTGGCGCAGCTTCTCGAGCAAGCCTTCGCGGTTCGGCGGCGTCTCCGGCGTGCCGGCGTTGCGCGCGCGCAGCGAGGCGAGCCCTTGCTCCACGTCGGGTGAGCCCGTCGGGGCGACGGGCCCGGGGCGGAACACGCTCTTCAAATCGAGCATCAGGGTCGGCGCGGAGTCTTGAGGATCGAGCGCAGCCGGGGTGGCCGCCGGCGGGACGTGCTCGACGCTCGACGCGATCTCGGGCGGGGGCGCCTCGGCGACGGCCAGGGGATCGCTCGGCGCCGGCATCGGCGCGGGTGGCACGCTGTCGCCGCGCGCGACGGACGCGACGGCTCGCTCGATGAACGCTTTGGTCGGCGCGCCGTAGCGCTTGAAGCGTACGCGCAGACCTCCCGGTCGCTCGCCTTCGGGCTCGACGTGGCGCGTGACCTTCGCCTCGGCCTTGATCGGACGCGACCCGTCCTTGAGCGTGACGTCGAAGACGATCGGCGTGTCCTTGTCGAGCGGCGCCTGATCGATGAGCAGCATCGCCCGTTCCTCGATGGTCCAGGCCTCCGCGCGCAGGTACTCCTCTGCGTCGGCGTACGGGCGGCGGACGTGGAGCACGACGGGCGAAGCCATGACTCAGACGACGATGATACTAGCGGGTCCTGGCAGCCGGATGAAGCATGCTGGCTCGAAGCGTCTTTTCGGCTGCCCCGGCCCCGAAAACGGCGTTCCGAAAACTTGAGTCTTGTGTCCTTGAGCTCGTTCCTTACGGAACCTAGGGCTTCGGTCGCCCTCACAGACCGGGCGCGGGAGGCCCGGCTCTCATCCTGGTTTGTCGCTGGCGCTCGCTACCGTCACGGTGTAAACGCGGCGCGTGACAAGCGGTCGCAAAGTGCTCGTCGTCGGTTCCGGAGGGCGGGAGCACGCGCTCTCGCTTCGACTGCTTTCGTCTCCTAGCGTGGGCGAGGTGATCGTCACGCCCGGCAACGCCGGCACTCGGACGGCACCCGCGCGGCTCGCACCCAAGGTGCTCCGCTCGGCGACGGGCACGCCCCTCGAGCTCGCCAAGCAGGTAGAGCCCGATCTCGTCGTCATCGGGCCGGAAGTCCCGCTCTGCGCGGGGCTCGGCGACGAGCTCACGGCGGCAGGCTTTCGCGTCTTCGGGCCGACCCAAAAGGCCGCGCGGCTCGAGGGCTCGAAGTCGTTCATGAAGGACTTCGCCGTTCGGCACGGCATCGCCACGGCGCGGCACGAGGTCGTGACCGACGCGAGCGCGCTCGACGCCGCGCTCGGCCGCTTCGCGACGCCTCCCGTCGTGAAGGCCGACGGGCTCTGCGCCGGCAAGGGCGTGGTCGTCGCGGCCTCGCACGACGAAGCGCGCGAGGCGGCGCTCGGCATGCTGAGCGGCAAGAGCTTCGGCGACGCCGGCCGCATCGTCGTGCTCGAGGAGCGCATCGCGGGCGCCGAGCTCAGCTTGCACGCGCTCTCCGACGGCGAGCGCTTCGTGCTTTTGCCCGCCGCTCAGGACCACAAGCGGCTGTTCGACGCCGATCGCGGGCCGAATACGGGCGGTATGGGCACCTACGCGCCGGCCCCGCTCGCGACCCGGTCGCTCATCGAGCGCGCCGAGCGCGAGATTTTCGCTCCCGCCGTGCGCGGCATGGCGGCCGAGGGCCATCCGTTCCGCGGCGTGCTCTTCGCGGGGCTCATGGTGACGCCCGCGGGTGACCCGCTCTTGCTCGAGTTCAACGTGCGCTTCGGCGATCCGGAGACGCAAGTCCTGATGCTCACGACGCGCGGCGACTTTTTCGAGGCGCTCGACGGCGCGGCGCGCGGTGCGCTCGACCCGCACGCGCTAGCGCCGAACGGCGAGCACGCGCTCTGTGTCGTGCTCGCGGCGCCGGGCTACCCGGATGCGCCCCGCACGGGTGACGTGATTCAGGGACTCGATGCCGCAGCGGAGGTCGAGGGCGTCGAGGTGCTGCACGCCGGGACCGCCGCCCGCGGTGCCGATGCGGTCACCTCCGGCGGGCGCGTGCTCGGCGTGGCGGCTCACGCGTCGTCGCTTTTGACGGCGCATGCGCGCGCCTACGCCGCCATCGAGCGCATTCGCTTCGACGGGATGCAATTTCGGCGCGATATCGGCGGTCGCGCGCTCGGCCAGCGCACACCATGAACGAGCTCGTGAGCGCGCTCGCGCGGGGGCTCGTCGTCGCCGTCGCGACGGAGTCGTCGTTCGGCCTCTTCGCCGACGCCACGCGACGCGACGCCCTCGACGCGCTCCTCCGCGTCAAACCGCGCGGCGCGGAGAAAGGCATCCCCGTCGTCTTGCCGAACGCAGACGCGTGGTCGTCGCTCGTGCCGGCTGTTCCGGCCCCCGCTCGCGCTCTCGCCGACGCGTTCTGGCCGGGCGCGTTCAGCATTGCTCTCGAAGCTCGACCGGACGTCGACGCTCGCCTGACGCTGGACGGCCGCGTCGCCGTGCGCGTCGCGGGGCCGAGCCCTGCCGCGGAGCTCGCGCTGCGTTTCGGAAAGCCGCTCACGGCGACGAGCGCGAACCCGCCGGGCGAGCCTCCCGCCCTCACGTCGGACGAGGTCGAGCTCGTGCTTCGTCCGGCCGTCGAGGCGGGCCTATTGGTCGTGGCTCCGGGAACGAGCCCGGGCGGCCTTCCGTCCACACTGGTTTCGGTGTCCACGGCCGAGGTGCGTGCCGTGCGTAGCGGCCGGGTTCCGCTCGACCGCGTCCGCGAGGTTCTCCGGCTGCAAGGTCTTGACCTTGACGAAACCCCGCACCATCGCTAACAAAAGCGACCCCCATGGCACGAGTGATGAATTTCAATGCAGGTCCCGCGGCGTTGCCGCTCGCAGCTCTCGAGCGCGCGCAAGCGGAGCTTCTCGATCTCGGCGGCACCGGCATGAGCGTGATGGAACACAGCCATCGCGGCAAAGCCTACGAAGCCGTCCACAACGAAGCGATCGCGCTCACGCGCGAGCTGCTCAACGTGCCGGAGAGCCATCAAATCCTGCTGCTGCAAGGCGGCGCGAGCCAGCAGTTCGCAACGGTTCCGATGAACCTCCTCCCGCAGGGCAAGAGCGCCGACTACGTCCTCACGGGCGCCTGGTCGCAGAAGGCCTACAAGGAAGGCAAGACGGTCGGCACCGTGCGCGTCGCCGGCACGGCGGAGAAGGACGGCAAGTTCGGCCGAATTCCCGCGCAGAGCGAGCTCTCGCTCGATGCGAACGCCGCCTACGCCCACATCACGAGCAACAACACGATCTTCGGGACGCAGTGGGACAAGTTCCCCGACACCGGCAGCGTGCCGCTCGTCGCCGACATGTCGAGCGACATCATGTGGCGCCCGATCGACGTGTCCAAATTCGGTCTCATCTACGCCGGCGCCCAGAAGAACCTCGGGCCGAGCGGGCTCGTCGTCGTGATCGTGCGCAAGGACTTGGTCGAGGGCGGCCGCAAGGACATCCCGACCATCTTCCAGTACCGCACCCACGCGGAAAATAACTCGCTCTACAACACGCCGCCCACGTTCTCCATCTACCTGCTCCGCAACGTGCTCGACGACGTGAAGAAGCAGGGCGGCCTCGCGGCGATGGAGAAGAAGAACCGCGACAAGGCCAAGCTCATCTACGACGCGATGGACGCACGTCCGGATTTCTACGGCTCGCCCGTGGAGAAGTCCGCGCGCTCGGCGATGAACATCGTTTTCACTCTGAAGACGCCGGAGCTCGAGGCCGAGTTCTTGGCCGAGGCGAAGAAGCTCAAGATGGAGGGCCTGAAGGGCCACCGCTCCGTCGGCGGCATGCGCGCTTCGACGTACAACGCCGTGCTCCCCGAGTGGTGCAAGGCGCTCGCCGACTTCATGAAGGCGTTCAAGGCGTAAGGCGTCAGCCTTCGCCCTGCCGTCTTCGACCGGAACGCGCCGTGTCACTCCCGTGACGCGGCGCGGGCCGTTTAAAAGCTCGCGCTGCCCGTGCGGAGCGTCTGCGCGACGACGCTGCCGTGGGCGTCGCGCACCTTCGTGCTGCCCATCAAGAGGAGCGGCAGGCTCGCGACGAGGATGACGGCGCTCGTGGCGAGCACCACCGTGCCGGCAATGCGCGCTCCGTCCTGGTCTTGGAGCTTTCCGTAGCCGAAAAGGCCCATACCGGCGATGGCCGTCGGGATGCCGACGAACAAGCCCGTGATACCGAGCGAGCGCGCCTGCGCCGAGCCACCGTCGACGCGAACGAGCGCCGTGCCCGCTCCAGGCTCGATGCGAAAGGAGTTCGAAGTCGTCATGCCCGGCGCGGTGACACGCGCGAGGGCGCCGGCCACGGGCACGGCGATGTCACAGGGCGCGAGACACACGGCGTGCCACTCTGCCTGGTCGATGCTGCTCTTGAGCTCGAGTTGGGCGCGTGAGTAGTTCGAGCCGAGGTGAACGAAGGAGTAGTCGGGAGAGAGCAGGCGAGGAACGGCGGGCGCCGGAGCAGGCGGAGCAGCCGGAGCGGGAGGAGCAGCCGGAGCGGGAGGAGCAGCCGGAGCGGGAGGAGGGACCGCGCTAGAGGTAGGGGGAGGGCTAGGGCTAGGGCTAGGGCTAGGGGCAGAGTTGGTGGGAGTGGGAGTGGGAGTCGGAGTCGGAGCGGGAGTCGGAGTGGGAGTCGGAGCGGGAGGTGGAGCTTGAGCGAAAGCGATCCGCGGTGGGATGGAGAGAGAGAGCGTGAGGAGGATCGCGAGCGATCGCATTGGTGGTCCCGGTATAGGACAAACTTCAAGCTCGCTCTATCCCCGAGGTAGGCGTGTGTGTGTTTGACGGAGCGTGAAGCTAGGGAGTACGTTGGGAAATAGCTTGGGTGGCTTCGGCCCGAGCTGACAGGCCAGATTGGTGAGGTTCAGGCTACGGTTCCTCCTCCAGGAGATAGACCTGGGACCCGGCGTGACGACCATCGGTCGTAGCGCCGCATGTCAGATCACCATCGACGATCCCCTCGTCTCGCGCGAGCATGCGCGCATTCGCGTCGACGGGCCCAAGGTCACGCTCGAGGATCTCGGGTCGCGCAACGGCCTCGGCGTCAACGGCAAGCCCACGAAGGGCATCGTCGAGCTGGCCGACGGCGACCGGGTGCGGGTCGGCTCGCAGGAGCTCGTGCTCTGTGTGCTCGGCGGCGCGAGCGCGGCGACGGCCGAGAAGGCACTCAAGCGCACGACGGGCTTCATGTGCCATTGCGCCGACTGCGGGATCCCCTATCCCGCGGAGAGTCCGGCTTGCCCGGCCTGCGGCTCCACGATCCGCTCGCAGGACGACACCCTGAGCGGCGCGCCCTCCGATCGCGACTGGTCGCTCGAGCTCGCGTCGGAAGCCGTGGGGCGGGCGCTCGAGAAGCAAAGCTGGGAGGACGTCGAGCGGCTCTTGCTCCGCGCGCGCCTGCACGTCGAGCAGCGCCTCGCCGACGAAGGCCGCATCGATCAGCGGCCGCTGCACGGGATCGCCGATGCGGCGGTCGCGCTTGCGACGGCGACGGGCGAGCTCACCTGGGTCCGCTGGGCGCTCTCGCTCTATGCGACGCTCGGTCAGATGCCGCCGTCGACGCTCGCGAAGGGGATCTCGTCGTTTCCCCCGGCGGTCCGCGATTCGCTGGCACCGGCGGTGCGCCGTGTCGTGGAAACCGTGATGGAGAAGGGCGGCCCGGCGCCGGAGGATCGCGAGAGCTACGACCACCTCGTCGTGCTTTCGCGCGACGCGTGACGCTCGCGTCCCGGGACACGGATGCCCTTCGTTCTGCGCTACGGACCGCGCCTGATCGAGCTCTTGCCCGGCAGGTTCCTGATGGGACGCGCCGAGGACTGCCAGCTCCCACTCGACGACCCGCTCGTCTCGCGCAACCACGCCGCGATCGACGTCACCCGTGAGGGCGCCGTACTGCGGGACCTCGAGAGTCGCAACGGCGTGCGCGTCAACGGGACGCGCGTGAGCGGTCCCCAGCACCTGAGCCTCGGCGACAAGATCGGCATCGGCGGCGCCGAGCTCGTCTTCGGCGAGACGAGCGACAAGTCCGCCCAGACGCTCGTCCAGGTTCCGACGCAGCGCTACACGGGCTTCGGGCTCCTCGGCGCTCTGGCCGACAAGGCGCTCGGGCTCGGGCGCGGCGAGGAGGCCGAGAAGCTGCTCGGTCCCCAGCTCGAGGACCTGCTGCAGGGCGTGGAGGCCGGGCGCCGCTACGAAGTGACCACGGTCGAACGCGGGTGCGAGTACGCGCTCAAGATCGCACAGGCGACGGGCAATGCGGTCTGGCTCTCGCTGGTGTTCCGCTTCTATCGAGCCATGCGGCGGCTTCCGCCGACGACGCTCGTGGACGAGATTTGCGCCGTGGCTCGCAAGGTGAAGCAGCCGAACCTCGAGGAGCTGCGCCGTTACCTGGCGGTCCTGCGGGGCGAAAGCCGGGACCTCGGGCCTTCCGAGCGCTTCCTCTTGAGCCGCCTCGAGGGACTCGAGCGTTCGCTCGGTTGAGCTTGGATTTGCTCTCCGCTATCCTGAACGAAGAGTGGCGAGCGAGCGAGCGAACCGGCCCACCGGCGGACGCGTCAAGCGCTTCTGGTTGGAGCACGAGGGCCAGAACGTCGAGCTGCGTCGCGGCACGCTCGTCGTCGGGCGCAGCTCGGGCTGCCACCTCGTGCTCGAGGACAACATGGTGTCCCGCCGGCATGCCGAGCTCATCGTCGCGGACGACTCCGTCACGGTGAAGGATCTCGGTAGCGTCAACGGCCTCTATGTCAACGCGCGCCGCGTCGAAGGCAGCCAGCGCCTGAAGGAAGGCGACTCGCTCCAAATCGGCCAGCGCGAGTTCATCGTGCGGGGGGTCTTGCGCGAGTCGCTGCCCGTGTCGAGCGATCGCTTGATGGCGGAGACGCTGCACGGTGACTCCGACTCCGCGAGCGAGGACAACACGCACGTCGGCGACGTGTTCGACGTCTTGGGCTCGGTCGCGGACAAGGTGCTCGCGCTCGACCGCGGGGAGGAGGCGGAGCGCATCCTCTCGGCCGTGCTGCAGAGCATCCTGCGCGAGGCGAAGGAGGGCCGCGAGGTATCGACGGCGATTGCGGAGCGCGCCGCGGGCTATGCCGTCCGCATCGCGTCTGCGACGACCCGCGCGACCTGGCTCGACTACGTGATCGAGCTCTACAGCTCGCTCCGCCGTGTCCTTCCCGCCAAGATCGTCGACCAGCTTTACGACGTCGTGCGCCGCGCCCGCGGGATGAGCGTGACCTCGCTCAGGGCTTACGTCGCGATGCTCGAGGAGCAGCAGACGACGCTGGGTCCCGCGGAGCGTTTCGTGCTGCAGCGGATCGCGGGCCTCGAACGTGTGGTTTTGAGCTAGCCCCGAGCCCGAGCGCCGCCGCTTCCGCGATCGCGGCGCGGAGCACGGGGTCCGTCACCGAGGCGAGCCGCTCCTCGAGCTCCGGGGGGATGGGCGCGCGCGCAGCCGCCGGCGGAGCCGAGCGCTTGGCCACGGGGTGGTGCGCGGTCGGTCGTACCGCGAAGCGCAACGACGTGGCCTGCACGCCGAGCGAGCGCACGCGCTCGAGCAGATCCGTCGTGAAGAACGAGAGCTCCTGCGCCCACGCTGGAGATGCGACGTGGATGGTGAGCACGCCGCCGCGAAGGCGTCCGGGCTCGGTGCGCGCCGCGATACGCTCGCCCACGGCGCGCCGCCAAGCCTCGCGGTCGATCACCACGCCGCCGGCGCGAGCCGTCGCGTCCCGTGCGTGCTCGAGCAAAGCTCCGAGCGAGGACGGCGAACGCGAGCGCGAGCCGGCGGCCGAAGGCGACGCCCGGCGAGGCGGCTGGCTCACGGATTGACGACGAACTGACGCTCGCCGCGCTCGAAGAAGCCGACGATCTGGCGCGCGGCGGCGAGGCCGGCGTTCACGTTCGCTTCTTCCGTCTGCGCGCCCATCTTGCTCGGCACGACGTAGACGCGCGCCGCGAACTTCTCCCTCAGCGTCGCGAGGGTCGCGTCGCTCGGCGGAATGTCCGACACGTAGCGGAGGTCGGTGCGCTCGGCGAGCACCTCGAGGAGCTCGGCCTCGTTGATGATCTCCTTGCGTGCGGTGTTCACGAGCATGCCGCCCTTCGGCATCAGCGAGAGCAGCTTCTTGCCGATCGAGCCCTTGGTCTCCGCCGTCGCGGGCACGTGCAAGGACACGTACTGAGAGCGCTTGTAGAGCTCCTCGGCCGAGCCGACCGGCTCGACGCCCGCCGCCTGGAACTGCTCCGGCTTCACGAACGGATCGAGCGCGAACACCGTCATGCCGAAGCCCTTGGCGAGTGTCGCCACGGCGCGCGCGACCATGCCGAAGGCGTGCAGGCCGAGCGTCTTGCCGCGGAGCTCGGTGCCCGTCTTGCCGTCGAACTTGCCGCGTGCCTGATAGATCATCATGGCGAACGCGAGCTCGGCGACGGCGTTGGCGTTCTGGCCCGGGGTGTTCATGACGGCGATGTTCTTGGACTTCGCCGTAGCGGTGTCGACGTTGTCGTAGCCGGCGCCGGCGCGCACGACCAACGCGAGCTTCTTCGCGGCGCCGAGCACCTCCGCGTCGATGATGTCGCTGCGAATGATCACCGCGTCGGCGTCGGCAATCGCCTCGAGCAGCGGGGCCTTGCCCTTGTAGCTCTCGAGCACGCGCGCGGTGTAGCCCGCGCCTTTGATGATCCCGACGACCTCGTCGCGGGCAGCCTGAGAGAACGGTTTTTCGGTCGCGAGCAGCACAGTCTTCGACACGTTGGGACCTCGTCGTAGTGGCGCGTGATGCGCCGGGGTTCGTGTACCTACCGGGCAACGGGCTCCGGAGCAAGCGGCCAGCCGACCCGGGGGGTCCCTTCGCGCTTAAGATCAGGAGTGAGGCATTCTCCGCCGTTGACAACCGCCCGCCGTGACTCGAAATTCCCGCGGCGCCCTCGCGTCGAGGGCTCAGGTTTCCGCCCCCGAATCAAGGAGAGCCCCCATGGATTTCGAGGTCCCCCCGCTGCCCTACGCGAAGGATGCGCTCGAGCCGGTGATGAGCCGCGAGACGTTCGATTACCACTACGAGAAGCACCACAAGACGTACATGACGAACCTC
>DASUGE010000105.1:0-9418 GCA_036274215.1 Polyangiaceae bacterium
ACCTGCCGTCGCCGACGTTCGTGACGGACATCTTCGGGCCCTCGGATCGCAGCGCGCAGACGCTCCGCAGCCTCGAGGCGCTCTACGGCCACGGCCGTCTCGCCGGCACCGGCTACCTCTCGATCCTCCCGGTCGATCAGGGCATCGAGCACTCGGGCGGCGCGTCGTTCGCCAAAAACCCCGCGTACTTCGATCCCGAGAACATCGTGAAGCTCGCGATCGAAGGCGGTTGCAACGCCGTCGCCAGCACCTTCGGCGTGCTCGGCATGACCGCGCGCAAGTACGCCCACAAGATCCCGTACATGGTGAAGTTCAACCACAACGAGCTCCTCACCTACCCGAACAAGGCCGAGCAGATCACCTGGGGCACCATCAAGCAGTGTTGGGACATGGGCTGCACCGCCGTCGGCGCCACCGTGTACTTCGGCTCCGCGGACGCCGGCCGCCAGATCGTGGAGGTCTCGAAGATGTTCCAGCAGGCGCACGAGCTCGGCATGGCGACCGTGCTCTGGTGCTACACGCGCAACAGCGCGTTCAAGGTCGGCACGACCGACTACCACGTGTCCGCCGACCTCACGGGTCAGGCGAACCACCTCGGCGTCACGATGAGCGCCGACATCATCAAGCAGAAGCTCCCGGAAAATAACGGCGGCTTCAAGGCGCTGAACACGGGCGGCTCCTCCTACGGCAAGCTCGACGAGCGCATCTACACCGAGCTCACGACCGATCACCCGATCGACCTCTGCCGCTACCAGGTCATCAACTGCTACATGGGCCGCGCGGGCCTCATCAACAGCGGCGGCGCCTCCGGCAAAAACGACTTCGGCGAGGCCGTCACGACGGCCGTCATCAACAAGCGCGCCGGCGGCACGGGCCTCATCAGCGGCCGCAAGGCATTCCAGCGTCCGATGGCCGAGGGCGCGAAGCTCCTCCAGACCATCCAAGACGTGTACCTCTGCAAGGACATCACGGTCGCCTGATCCCCGAACGGCGCGACGGGCCCTTCCGAGCTAGGCTTCGCCCATGGAGCGGAGCCGCGGTTGGGCCCGAAGCGCCGTTTCCCGTGCCGCCAAGCGCGTGGGCGGCACGGCGTGGAGCTTCAAGTTCACGCTGATCTGCGCGGTCGTCGGCTTCGCGCTCGCTTGGGGTCATGCCTGGTGGCTGCTCCGCGTGTGGCTGCCCGACGACTTCAACGAGTGGTTCCACGCGCGGCCCAACCTGCTCTGGGCGGAACCTGGGAGCGTATTCCTCGCGCGGGTGCGGATCGCGGCCGTGACGACGGCGCTCGGCGTTGCGCCCGTGTTCGCGGCCGAAGCGTGGCTTCTCTTGTGTGATCGGCTCCGCACCTACTCGCGTCGCTGGATTGCGCTGCCCTTTGCCATCGCGACGGCGGGCGTCGTCGTCGCGGCAGCCGCGGCAGCACGAGCAGTGCCGATCCCGCGCCTGCTCGCGTTCGTGCAAGCAATCGACGGCGCGCTCGAGCACGGAAGCTGAGTCCTCGGCGCTACGGCGCTGCGCCCGGCCCGTCCAAAAACCGCGCATCGTCATCCTCGATCGACGCCGGCTGCGTCTCGCTTCGCCCGCCCGGTGACGCGCCGCTCCCCTGCCGAAACGCGAGCTCCTCCGCGAGTCCCGCCTCGAGCTCCTCGTCGTTGATGCGCTTCACGTCGCGCGCGATACGCATCAGCTTCTTGATGTACTCGCCCCAGCGCGGGCTGATACGCCCGTCCGGCTCGAAGTGCGTCCGCGTCGGATCCGGCAGAATCGACGCCAAATAGAGCGCCTGGCCGAGCGTGAGCTCGCGCGCGCCCTCGTTGAAGTAGTAGTCCGCCGCTTGCTCGACGCCATAGATGCCGGGCCCGAGCTCGACGATGTTCAGGTAAATCTCGAGCAAGTCGTTCTTCGAGAGCTTGGACTCGAGCAGCATCACGAGGAGCGCCTCCTCCACCTTGCGCGACAAGGTCTTCTCCTTGCCGAGGTACAGGTTCTTCGCGAGCTGCATGCTGATGGTGCTCGCGCCGCGTACGAAGCGCCCCGCGATGATGTCGTCCTTGAGCGCCATCTCGATGGCGCGAAAATCGAAGCCGCGGTGCCGGAAGAAGCCGCCGTCCTCGCAGACGAGCACCGCGATCTCCATCGTGCGCGGCAAATCGTCGTAACGGATCCAGCCCGGCGCGCCCGGTCCCGTGCGAATCGTCATCGGAAGCCCGTCGGGGCCCTTCACCTCGCGGCTCCAAACACTGCGAAACCGCTCGGGCGAGAGCTCTTCGGGCGCGGCCGTCACGTGGCAGCCGTTGTCCACGTGGAGCGCCAGCTGGACCGCGCTCGGTTTCGCCGAGTCGAAGCTCACGGCGTGCGTGAGCGCGAACGTCCCCTCGAGCTTGATGCCGGGCGCGTCCGACAGCAGCGCCGCCGGGATGGACGAGACGACAGCGTCGCACGCCGCGAGCGGAATCCCACCGGCCGAGCGCACGCGCGTCCCCGCCGCATCGCGCTCTACCTCGACGTTGCCCGCGAGCTTCACCTCGCCGAGCCAGACCTCGCTGTCCGAAAACTTCACGCGCGACCCGTCGAGCGCGACGTCGCCGTTCGCGCGGAATCCGAGCTTCAGCCCGCGCACCTCACGCGCGCTTACTTCGGGGCGCTGAAACGACACGTTCGCGAGCGCGCCGGTCCCCGCCACGTGCACGGTGCCGCCGCCGAGCTCGAGCCGCAGGTGCGCTTCGAGCGTCGCCTCGCGCGTGTGCTTGAGCCCGAGCTCGCCGTCCCGCACGCCGAGCGCCGCTAGGCTCACGGGCCCACCCTCGAGCTCCAGCGAAGGCGCGCCCCCCGCGAGCGGCAGCTTGCCGCGCAACGCGAGTGGCGTCGTGCCGGGAGCCGCGCCCTCGCTCGGCGAAACCTCGAGCGTCACGCTGTCGTCCGCACGCCGCACGCTCACGCGACTCGGCCCGAACCCCAAATGCTCTCCGCGGTACTTCGCTAGCAACCGCGCCGACTCGATTTCGATGCCGCTCCCCTCCGGCAGCGCCTCCTTCACGAGTCCGGCCACCGTCGGTAACGCCAAAGCGAGCCCGGCCGGCGCCACCACCGGCGCCGAGCTCCCGGACGCACCCGCAGCCGTGCCCCCACCCGCTGCCGCTCCTCCACCTGCCCCGTGCGCGCCGCGAAGCGCCTGCACATCGACCCCAAGCTCGGCTTCCACGACTTTCACGCTCCGGAGCCGCCCAGGACCCTTGGCTCCAAGCGCCACGGCAACCCCTCGCAGCGTCCATTGCCCGCCGCGCGTCGCGACCTCGACGCGATCCGCCCGCAGCCGATCGCCCGTGGCCTCACGGGCACCGCCGGCACCCCAAACCGTGACCGTCGTTCCACGTGCGTCGGTCTCGCGAAGACTCACGCTGAGTCCGTCCGCCTCCACGAGGCGCCGACGCGCCGGCCCCCCGGAGCGCCCTTCCGCGGCGATCTCGCGTTCGAGCTCGTCCGGCCGGCCTCGCAGTGCGAGACGTCCGCCGTGGACCTGAATCGGCTTCTCGCCGAACGGCACCATCACGGCGTCGACCGTCCCTTCGACTCTCCCCGTGCGACTCCGCACGGCAACATCGAGCAGCCAGATCCCACGCGTGCCCGGTCGTACGCGACCCACCTCCACGCTCATGCCCCGTGCGGCCGCTTTCGCGCGCACTTTCGCCCGCACGACGGGGCCGACGAGTGACACCGGCAGCCCGACGAGCACCGCGATCGCGCCCACCCCGGTCGCGATGCGGGCTCGCGTGCTCAGGTCTCGCCACAGGGACGTAACGCTCGGCAAGCTGGCCAGAGGCTAGCAGGGGGTGGCGCCCGGCGCTTTTGAGCGCCATGTTCGAGGCTCGAGGCGTGGCCAGCGCCTCGGCAGGGGCTTCTCACGCGCTTACCTTCGCCACCCGCGCGGCACGGAGGAAACGACGATGACCGAAGGCAAATTCGAGGGAAAAGGCGGCCTAAACATCTTCACGCGCTCCTGGCGCACGCCGGGTAAGGCCCGCGCGGCGCTCGTGATCGCGCACGGCTTCAACGCCCACAGCGGCATGTACGACTGGGTCGCCCAGCAATGCGTCGTCAAAGGCATCGCCACCTACGCTCTGGACCATCGCGGCCGCGGCCGCTCCGACGGCGAGCGCTTCTACGTCCAGAGCTTCTCCGACTACGTCGCCGACCTCGCCACCTTCATCACGCTCGTGAAATCGCAAGAGTCGGGTCTCCCGCTTTACCTGCTCGGCCACAGCGCCGGCGGCGTCATCTCGGCGATGTACGCGCTCGAGCACGAGTCCGAGATTACCGCGCTGATCTGCGAATCGATCGCGCACGAGGTGCCCGCGCCGGACTTCGCCCTCGCCGTCCTCAAAGGGCTGAGCCACGTCGCCCCGCACGCTCACGTCCTCAAGCTCAAGAACGAAGACTTCTCGCGCGACCCGAAGGTCGTCGAAGCCATGAACGACGACCCGCTCATCGCGCACGAGGTGCAGCCGACGCAAACCGTCGCCGAAATGGTGCGCGCCGACGAGCACCTCAAGCGCGAATTCCCACACATCACTCTGCCGCTCCTCATCCTCCACGGCACCGCCGACAAGGTGACCAAGCCGAGCGGCAGCAAGCACTTCCACGAGCGCGCCGGCTCCACCGACAAAACCCTCAAGCTCTACGAGGGCGGCTACCACGACCTCTTGGCGGACTCCGTGAAGGAGATCGTGATGGCCGACATCCTCGCCTGGCTCGAAAAGCGCTTGCCGGCATGAGCAGCCGAGGCGGGGTCCCGTCCCCACCGCTCACGTCCGCCCATAGCCCTGCAGTCTTCGCGCGAGTCGCGTAAGCCCGCGGGCGCGGACGCGGATCTTGCGCGACTCGGTCGGGCCGCGGCATGCGGCGTCGATACCGCACGGACCTGCGATGTTCCGAATGCAGGGCTCGCCGGCCGCGACGAACAGCGGGTCGTGGCCGCGAGCTCTAGCGGCATAGGCGTTGCTTGTGAGCACGAAATGTCCTCACTCATCACGTCGTACTTCCGGGGGACTGTTGTCGGCTTCACGACCCTGGTGGGGGTCGCCTCGCTCGCCGGCTGCGGAGGCGACGACGACTCTACGGGAGCGGGCGGGCAAGGCGGGCTCAGTGCCGGCAGCGGCGGCAAGGGCGGGACCGCCGGTACGGGTCACGCGGGCGACGAAAATGGGGGCGACGCTGGGTCCGGGGAAAGCGGCGGGCACCCGAACGGCGGAAAATCGGGGCACTCCGCGGGCGGCGAAGCCGGTGATCGCGTTGGCGACGGCGGCGAGGCAGGCGAACCGCTTCCGGGCGTGGGCGGTTCGACAGGCGGCCACGGGGGCTCGATGGCGGGCACCGGTGGCGCGACGGGCGGGACGGGAGGCACGACAGCGGGCACCGGAGGCACGACGGGTGGCGTGGCCGGCACGGGTGGGACCGTCACGGACCCGTGCGCTTCCGTCGACTGCTCCGGACACGGCACGTGCTCGACCGGGCAGTCGGGAGCTCAGTGCGCGTGCGACGGCGGCTATGCCCAAGCCTTGGGCGATCCGACGTCGTGCGTCGACATCGACGAGTGCGCGATCGACCTCGGCGGTTGCGACAGCCTCACGACCTGCAAGAACTTCGGCGGCGGGTTCGAGTGCAGCGCATGCCCTCCCGGCTACGACGGATCGGGAACTACCGGCTGCGTGCCTCGCGCCTGCGGGGGCGAGCCCGAGCCGACGTGCGCCTGCATCCGCGTCGCTCCGGACGGCGACGATGCCGAGGGCTCGGCGAGCGGGGGCGTCGAACCGTTTCGCAACGTCGACGTGGCCATCGCGTTTGCCGCCGCTCACCGTAACCACGCCCAGGACGTGTGTGTCGCCGCAGGTGCGGCGTGCGGCGCGACCACCGACTACGCGGGCCCTGCGGGCGCGAATCTCGTGATGCGCGACGGGATTTCGGTGTTCGCGAGCTTCGAGTCGACCGGCTGGACGCGCTGCACGGACAGCAGCACCACCCTCACGCTCGACTCCGGGTACGTACTGTCGTTCGGAGCCGACGTGACGAGGCCCACCACTTTCGAGGGATTCAAGACCGGCGATATCGTGGCGCAGGCCGCGAGGGGTGCCATGTTGCGCGACCTCGAAGCCGGAAATCTCACTGTCAGCCAAGACGCCGAGGTCGAGGCGCGGGGCAGCACATTCGGGCCCGTCTCGGTCGTACAATCGAGTCTGCGCCTAACCGGCAGCAACGCCGGCAGCATCACGCTCGACGCCGCGCGCGGCTCCGTCGTGAAGGGCACTCACTTCAGCCACCTCGACGCGAGCGGCGACGTGCGGGGCATCGAGCTCAGCTACAACGTCGGCGGCGACGCCAGCGTGCGCGATTGCGAAGGCAGCATCGCGCTCTTACACAACGAATTCGCCGCGCAGAACTTCACCGGCTCCGGCTCGGCCGTGGCGCTCTCGGTGGAGGGCAGCTGCGAGGCCCTGATCGACTCGAAACACGATCACGAGCGCGAGCGGCGACGGCGTCACGAATGTCGGCCTGTCGTGCAGCGCGCCGTGCACCGTGAGCGCCAACACGATCGCTACGTCAAAGACAGGCAGTCTGGACCAGCCCCCTTTTGAGTTCCCTCCCTACCGGGGGCCCTCCGTCGCGCTCGAGTGCGAGGGATGCGTCTCCGTCGTTCGCAACGACATCTCGAACGCGGTCCCGGTGAGCCCGTTCTACAACCGCAGCAGCGGATACGATGTGACGGGAGCGCTCGTTTCCGCCGGTTCTACGCTCGTCGCGCGCAACACGATCGCGAGCGGCTGCGGCGACGTGTGCGTCGGGCTCGACGCCGCCGGAGCTCGCACCGAGAACAACTTCATCCAGGGCGGCTGTGCCCGCAATACCGCGCCGTTCCCGCCGTCGTACGTCATCCACAGCACGGCCATGATCGCGCGCGGCGGCGAGGTGCATTCGAATAACCTCGCCTCCCCGTCTCCGGGTGGCGGCTTGAGCACGAGCACCGGCCTCGATCCTCGCGGCACGACCGCCCGCAACAACGTGATTGCCGGCATCTGGGCGTCGGTGCTCTCGACCGCAGGAACCTTCCAGAACAACGACGTATTGCCGAGCAACGGGATCACGGCGAGCCAGCTGAACGCGTTGCCCGACAGCGCGGGCAACTTCGACGACCGCTGCTATCCGGCCGGCGACACGAGCGGGCACCTGAACGCCGGCTCGCCCTGTATCGACGCGGGGACCCAGCAGGGCGCGCCCCTGGACGATTTCGACGGCGAGACGCGCGACTCGGCGCCCGACGTCGGCCCGGACGAGTATTCGCTCGCTCACGACCCGTGCGCCGGCATCACGTGTTCCGGCCACGGCAGCTGCGCGCTCCTCCCGGACATGCCGTGCCTCTGCGACGAGGGGTACTGGCCGTCCGCGAGCGATCCGACCGCGTGCGTCGTCAACCAATGCCTCGCCACGTGCGACCCTCTCGTCGTGTGCACCCGAGACGGCGATAACGCCGTCTGCGGTGACTGTCCGCTCGGATACGACGGCACGGGCGATACGGCGTGCGTCGACATCGACGAATGTGCGACCGACAACGGCGGCTGCGACCCCCTGTCGACGTGCACGAACTCAGCCGGCTCGCACAGCTGTGGGCCGTGCCCGCCCGGTTACGCCGGCACGGGCGCTACGGGCTGCACGCCGAGCAGCGCGTGCACCCCCAATCCGTGCGAAAACGGCGGCACCTGCGTCCCCGAGGTGTCGAGCTTCACGTGCACTTGCCCGCCAGGCATCACGGGCTCGCTCTGCGAGCACATCTTCACGGAGCTCTCGCTCGGGGAGATCTACCTCTGCGGCATCCGCGACGACGGTGCCTTGCTCTGCCGCAACGATTTCGGCATCGACGTGAGCGTTCCCTCCGGAACGTTCACGTCCGTCTCGAGCTCGAACTACCACTACTGTGCGCTCGCGACCGACGGCACCATCGCCTGCGCGGGCACCGCGAGCTTCGGGGAAACCACCCCACCGCCCGGCACGTTCACCGACGTCGACACGGCGCACTTCCACACGTGCGCGGTCGCCACCGGCGGGACGCTCCAGTGCTTCGGACTCAACGTCCAGGGCAGCACTCAACCGCCCGGAGGAACCTTCACGGCCGTCGCAGTCGGTGACCTGAACAGCTGCGCGCTCGCCACCGACGGCACGCTCCAGTGCTTCGGCGTGGACACGCACGGCGAATCCACGCCGCCGAGCGGCGCCTTCACGGCGCTTGCGCTCGGCTCCAGCCACGGCTGCGCGCTCGCCACTGACGGCACGGTCGCGTGCTGGGGCCAAAACGACTGGGGCGAGGCGACCGCGCCGAGCGGCACGTTCCTCGCCGTGGACGCGGCGGGCTGGTACTCCTGCGGCCTCCGCACGGACGGGACCATCGCCTGCTGGGGTCGAGCGCCGAGCGGGGGTCCGCCCGCGGGCCACTTCGTCGCCCTCGCGGCGGGGTACTCGGTCGGCGGCGACGAACCGAACGCGTGTGCCATCCGCGACGACAACGTCGTCGTGTGCTGGGGTGCTGGTGCCTACACCCCGCCGGCCGGTGGCTCCTGAGCGACATGCCCGCTCGCAGCTTCGCCATCCCCGGACGAGTCTGACCCGGACCCGACCGCAGCCCATAGAAGCAGCATCCCCGCCCAGGTCACCTCGCTCCGCGCCACCCAAGAGAGACCATGCCACTTGCGTTGCGTGACGCGAAAGGCCCCGAGTTGCCGCGAGGCCCGCGAGCCGCGACGCGGGCCACAAAAGTCGAAAGGCCTCGAGGGTTACTCGAGGCCTTTCGGGAAATTAACCCGGCAGCGTCCTACTCTCCCACACAGTTGCCCGTGCAGTACCATCGGCTCCGAGAAGCTTGACTTCCGAGTTCGGGATGGGATCGGGTATGGCCTTCTCGATATTGCCACCGGAAACGTTGGGCATCCGAAGTTCAGCGGACTCGAAGGTCACGCTGCGCTCGGTTCGTCCGCGCACGCCGCCTTCATCGAAAGCTCGATGACGCGTGTCGTGCCGCGTGGGGTGCCAGCCGCGAGTCCGACTTTCGGCGTGACGCGGGGGCAACCGCCGCCCGGACTCCGAACATCAACTAACAATGTTTGCCTTAGAGAATTAGGTCAAGCCGCACGGCCTATTAGTACCGGTGAGCTCCGCGCCTTGCAGCGCTTCCACATCCGGCCTATCAACCTTGTAGTCTTCAAGGGGCCTTTAGTGCCTTGCGGCAGGGATACCTAGTCTTGAGGCCAGCTTCCCGCTTATATGCTTTCAGCGGTTATCTGTTCCGAGCATGGCTACCCGGCTATGCCAGTGGCCTGACAACCGGAACACCAGAGGCTCGTCCACCCAGGTCCTCTCGTACTATGGGTAGCTCCTC